>JALHHV010000577.1 GCA_022837365.1 Desulfovibrio sp.
CCGTCGATGTCCGGGATCTGGGCGGCGGTGAAGGCCACCACGTGCACGGCCGGGTCGTCGCGCAGCAGCACGTTGAAGTTGTGGAAGTCGCGCCCGGCCGCGCCCATGACCACCACGTTGCGCACTCCGGCCGCATCGGCGGGCGCGGGCGCGCGGCAGGTGGCGGGCAGTGGGGACGCGGCGGGGGAGCCGGGATGCGAAGGGGGCGGCGTGGCGCGGGATGACGAGGTCATGCGGGGCGGGCCTCCTGTGGGTGTCGGTGGGCGCGGAAGGAACGGCGCGATGCGGGCCGGGCAGGCAATGGGCGCGGACAGGCGCGACCGCGCGGGACTACCCGGAACCGCCGGAACCGCCGGAACCGGGGGAACCGCCCCATGGTATGGCCGGGCCGGGCGGCCGCGTCAACCCGAGAGGCTCAGGCCGTGGCGGTGATGGTTCCGCGTTCCACGGTGAACAGGGCGGCGTCGGGCTTGGACTCGCGCAACATGTCCACGGTGTGCGGGTGGCAGGTGAAGAACAGGATCTGGTGCGGTTTCGCACCGCTTGCGCTGCCTGTGCTGCCGGGATTGTCCGGGATGCCGGTGGCGTCGGCGGGCCGTCCGCACAGGTCGGCCAGGGCGGCGGCGGTGCGCGCCGCGCGTTCCGGGTCGAAGTTGACCAGGATGTCGTCCATGATCAGCGGCAGCGGCTCGGCGTGCAGGGCGTGGGTGCGCACGTAGCCCAGGCGCAGGGCCAGGTACAACTGCTCGCGGGTGCCCCGGCTGAGATGCTCGTGCGGCACCGGCTCGCCGTCGGCGGGCACGGCGCGGGGCACGCCGTCCTCCAGCGAGGCGGCGATGGACTGCCAGCGCCCCCCGGTGATGGCCCGGAAGATGGCGGCCGCCTCGCGGATCACGTGGGGCTGGCGCTCGCGCTCGAAGCGCCGCCGCGCCGTGTCGATGAGGTGGCGGGCCAGGGCGTTGCGGCTCCATTCCAGGGCCATCTGGCGGGCCGATTCCAGCAGGGCGGCCTCCTGTCTGCGCAGGGCGGCCACATCGTCGGCCGAGGCCGCCAGGTCGCGCTGGGCGCGCAGGTCGGCGATGTGCTGCACCAGTTCCGCCTCCCGCGCGGCAAGTCCGGCCAGTTCCGTGGCCAGTTCGTCGCAGCGGGCCTGCATGGCCTC
>JALHHV010000148.1 GCA_022837365.1 Desulfovibrio sp.
CCTTCGACACCTTCTTCGCCCGGGTCATGCAGGGCACGGACATCACCACCCAGCAGGCCCTTGCCCGCGTGCTGGGGGTGAACCGCAGCGCCATCACCCAGGCCAAGAACCGCGACGCCATCCCGCAGAAGTGGATCCTGCGGCTGTCGCGGGTGTACGGGCTGTCACCGGATTGGCTGGAATACGGGCGCGGCACGCCCCGCCCCGCCCCCCTGGCCCCGGCCGCATCGGCACATGGCGCGCGCACCCCGGTCAGTCAGACCGCCGGTTCCATTCCCGGCCGCGCGGCGGCGTTGCGCCCGGCCATGCCCGCCTCGCCCCTCACCGACCTGCCTCCCGCCGTGCACATGGTGCCCAAGGTGCGCGCCCGGCTGAGCGCGGGAGGCGGCTCGCTCGAGGTGCAGGCCATGCCCGTGGGCGGCCAGCCCTTCGCCCATGCCTGGCTGTCCCGCAAGGGCACCCCCTCGGCCATGGTGCTCATGGACGTGGTGGGCGACAGCATGGAGCCGGAAATCCGCGATGGCGACACCGTACTGGTGGACCGCGCCACCGAAGACCTGCGCTTCGGCCAGGTCTACGCCGTGGGCCTGGAAGACGCCGTGCTGGTCAAGCGCGTCATGCGCACCCCCGACGGCCTGGCCCTGGTCAGCGACAACCCCGCATATGCGCCCATCCGTGTGCGGGGCGACGAACTGGAACAGTTCCGCGTCATCGGCCGGGTTGTCTGGCTGTGCCGCGAACTGGGGTAACCCCCTTTTTTTGTCTGACATGTTCACTTTTATAAACACGACAACCGGTGGCATGCCCCGCCACATCCCCAAGGAGACCGTCATGCAACAGCGTTTCTGCACCTGCGGCCATCAGCTCTGGGTCCTGTACAGCTCCATCGAACGCAAGTTCCGCACCATGTTCTTCGCCGGTACCTGCTTCAGCGGCAAGCGCGTGGATACCTGCCCCTGCTGCGGCGCCCCCCTCGACATCAACCGCCTGAACTAGGCCGCCACTTGCGGCCCCCCATGCGCCCGCCCGCCCCATCAATCCCACCGGACGCGGCCCGTCGCCACCCCACGCGGCGGGCCGCCGGGCAGTCTTCCCTCCGTACCCGCTTCCGGCGTGCGTAGCCCACCCCCAGACACCCCCACCTTTGCCCCTCGCAAGTGCAGGGCCAGCCTGCCTTGACCCCATCCTGCCTCCGGGCGATACTTCCAGAGAACCGTACATGTCGCGCACCCTGCGCAACATTCCTCCGTGCGAGTGCGAGGCCGCGCCCCCTGCGGCCCTCCCTTCATCCTCAGCCGCCTGACGGTATGCCGGAACACGCCGACACCATCTTTCCCCGCCCCGCCCCCGGTGCGCGACCAGCCAAGTCCGCACGGCGCGGCCGCGCCGGGGCACCCCGTGCCAGAGGGCAGGTCCCGCCCTCCAGGCGAATCCGGATATCCGTGCTGGCGGCCTGCCTTGCCGTGTGGGCGTTCTGCACCGCATGCCCGCCCCCCGCCGGCGCGCTCACCCTGCTCACGGAGGACCTTCCTCCCTTCAACTACATGCAGAACGGCGTACCGCGCGGCCCCGGGGTGGACATCGTCACCCAGGTCCTGCACCGCAACGGACTGCCGGTCGAACCTGGGGACGTCAGGGTGCTGCCCTGGCCCAGGGCCTTCAACCTGGCCCTGAATACCCCGGACGCCCTGCTGTTCAGCACCGCCCGCACCCCGGAACGCGAAGAACTATTCAAGTGGGTAGGGCCGGTCATGCATGTGACCGTGGGCGCCGTGGTGCGCAAGAACAGCCGGGTGGCCCCTCGCCGATGGCGCGACCTGCAGGGGCTGCGGGTGGGCACGGTGCGCAACACCGTGGGCGAACAACTGCTGCTCGAACAGGGGGTGCCGTCCGCCCTGCTGCATTCCGTGACCACCCCCGCCGACGCGGTGCGCATGCTGGCCGCCGGGCGGGTGGACGTGCTGGCGTTCAACATCCACTCCACGCTGTACATGATGGAACAGGGCAACATCGACAGTTCCGAATACACCATGAGCATGGTGCTCCAGAAATTCGGCCTGTACATGGCCTTCAACCGGGCCACGGACGACGCCCTGGTGGCCCGCCTGCAATCCACGCTCGACGCCATGCGCTGCAACGGCGGAGTGCCGGGTTCCAGCGACCTTGCGCGCATCGCCCGTCCCTACGCCTCATTCTTTTCGCCCGACTCGTTCCCGGAGGAACGGAACTGCCCCCGCACGAAGCCACCCGGCTTTTGACGAACGCCCCTTCGCGGGGCATTCTGGGATGTAAGCGTCCACCAGTACCCAACCGGCTTGAAGTCATGCGCCATCCACCCGGAGGGGCACCATGCACCACGACACCCGGCTATCCAGGCGCGCCTTTCTGGCCGCAGCCACCGGCACTCTCATCAGCACGGGATTGCCCGGTACGTTCGTGACACTCGCGGAAGGGGCCCAACGGGCCATGGCTGCGGAGCGCAGGCCGGACGGGAGGCTGCGCCTTCCCCCCGGCCAGACGGCGGTGGAGAGAATTCCGGACATGGGCGGCATGCCCGGCACGGCCAGCCCGGTGGACTGGCGCCTGCGCATTCATGGCGAGGTCGACCGGCCCGTCACCCTCTCCTTCGCGGACCTTCTCCAGTTCGAACAGGTGCGCGTCACCTGCGACGTTCACTGCGTCACGGGCTGGACGTTGCTTGATTCCGTCTGGAACGGGGTTCGCCTCGCCACCCTCGTGGAGCACGCGCGACCAGCCTCGGCCAACGGCTTTCTCGTGCTGGAAGCCGCCCATGGCTACACCACCAGCATCCCCATGCACGACATCCGCAATGCAGACGTCCTTCTGGCCCACGGCCTTTACGACCAGCCGCTGCCCAAGCCCAACGGCGGGCCGGTGCGCGCGGTGGTGCCGGACAGGTATTTCTACAAGAGCGCCAAGTGGGTGGAAGGCATCAAGATCGTCAGCAACGATGAACCGGGCTTCTGGGAGACGCGCGGGTACAGCAACTCCGCCGACCCCTGGAAGGAAGAACGTTACCGGAAGTAGAACCTTCCATCGCCCGTTCCATGCCCCGGCACGCAACCGCATCACCCCCCGATGGCCGTGAAACGGAAAAAGCCGTAACCAGCAGTACTGGTTACGGCTTCATGTCCGATGGTGCCGAGGAAGGGACTCGAACCCTTACGGGATTTCTCCCACTACCCCCTCAAGATAGCGTGTCTACCAATTCCACCACCTCGGCACGGGGTTGGCGCGAGGCGCGCCGAAACTTGCTGTGCTAGTTGGACTTCTGCTCGGCCGGGGCGGCGGGAGCGGGAGCGGCAGGCGCGGCTGGCGCAGCGGGGGCGGGCTGCACGTCTTCCAGCTTCACGTCCAGGATGGTCGAATCGTCGGATTTGCGGCTGCTGGTGAGCACGTTGTACGACAGCGACGTGATGATGAACAGGACCGCCAGAAAGGCGGTCAGCTTGGCAAGCATGCCGCCGGCGCCAGTGCTGCCGAACAGCGAGGTGTTGCCGCCGCCGAAGATCACGCCCATGCCTTCCTTGCCGGACTGAAGCAGCACCAGCACGATCAGGGCAAGACACGCGACCACATGCAGGGTCAGGATCAGGGTCTGCACCGTACTCTCCTTGTGAAAACTCCGCGCCGCGGCACGGCTTACGCCAGAATGATGCGGCTGAACGAGTCAGCCTGCAAAGAAGCGCCTCCTACCAAGACACCGTCCACATTGTCAAGGGCAATGATTTCACGGGCGTTGTCGGGCTTGACGCTGCCGCCGTACAGGATGCGCACCGCCCTGCCCGCCTCGCCGAAGCGGGCCACCAGCAGCTGGCGCACCAGGGCATGGGCCTCGACGATTTCCGGCGGCCCGGCCACCTTGCCGGTCCCGATGGCCCACACCGGCTCGTAGGCCACGGCGATGGCGCCGGGCACCGCGTCCCCCTTCACCCCGGCAAGCCCGGTGGCCAGCTGGCGCTCCAGCACTTCGGCCAGGCGGCCCGCCTCGCGCTCGTCGATGGTCTCGCCGATGCACAGCACCACCTTGAGCCCGGCGCCGATGCTGAACGCGGTCTTGGCCCCCACCAGTTCGTCGCTTTCACCGATGATGTGGCGGCGCTCGGAGTGGCCGGTGAGCACCCAGGCACACCCGCAGTCCATGAGCATGGCCGGAGAAACCTCGCCGGTAAAGGCCCCTTCGGCCGCCGGGTACACGTCCTGCCCGCCCACGGAGTAGCCGTCGGCGTGGCGCAGGGCGTCGGCCACGGGCGACAGCGCCGTGAACTGCGGAAAGATCACCACCTCGCGGTCGTCCGGCAGCGTGTCCGCCGTCAGCGCCACCAGCGAGGCGGCGGTGGTCCGCGCTTCTCCGGCGGTCTTGTACATCTTCCAGTTGGCGGCCATGAGCTTCTTCATGCGGGTCTCCGGACGGTGTTGCGTGAAGGGTGGACATTGCAGGACGGGGATGCGCCCCGTCCAAAAAAATCATGCCTGCAATGGCTGCGGCAGGCCGGATGGCGCGCGCGGCGGCGTGGTCCGCCCTGCGCCCTGCCGGGCGGATGGCACGGCGCGCAGGCTCACCGCGCGCCGGGTTCGGCCGGTGTCGCCGTAGTAGTGCGGCCGCACGCCCGCGCGGGTGAACCCCAACCCCTCGTACAGGCCGATGGCCGGGACATTGCCGGTGCGGACCTCAAGCACGGCCCTATGTATGCCCATTTTGGCGCCCACTTGCAACAGGATGGCCAGCAGGCGGCGGCCCAGCCCGCGCCGCCGGTGGCCGGGGTGCACGGCCACGTTCAGTATTTCCAGTTCCCCCGCCAGGTGGTACACGGCCACGTACGCCACAAGGCGGCCCGCGTCGCGCAGGCCGAACACCGAAAACACCTGGCGGTCGAAGGCCAGCCGGAACTGCTCCTCGTTCCACGGCGTGGAGAAGCACTGGCGTTCCAGTTCGGCCACCTCGGCGATGTCGCCGGGGCCCAGGCGAAAGAATTCCGGCCGCGCCACGCGCGGGCTCTCGCCGCAACCGGAACGGACAGGAGACTGCATGGGCAAGCGCCCTCCTTCGCGTATGGCGGACGAACCCGCCGGAATGCGCCGCGCCGGCGCCGCCGCCGCACGCGGCCCCAGGGCGGCGCGGGGAAAATCGCGCGGCCGCGCGGGCCTGCGCCGCGCCCCCGGCGACAGGCCGGGGCACCCGGACGACGCGGTCCCCGCCGACGGGGTCGAATACCTGGAAATCACCGACGAGCGCGACCGGCCGCTGATGGTCATGCCCATCGCCGAGGCGCGCCGCCAGACGTTGCGCCACCGGGTGGTGCTGGTCATGCTGCATGACGCCGAAGGCCGTGTCTACCTGCAGAAACGCGGCGCGAACAAGCACCTGTACCCCGGCCGGTGGGACCTTTCGGCCACCGGGCACGTGCGGGCCGGGGAATCGCGCGAGGACGCGGCCCTGCGCGAACTGCGCGAAGAACTGGACATCGCCGCCGTGCGCCTGATCCGCCGGGCCGAGATACCGGCCACGGAAGAAACCGGATTCGCCCACATCACCCTGTTCGCGGCCGGGCCCGCCGGAGAAACGCCCCGTCCCAATCCGGACGAGGTGGCCGATGGCATGTTCGTGGATGCCGACGAACTTGGTGCGCTGCTTGAACATTTCCGGGACATGCTGACGCCCGCGCTGATCTGGGCCACGGAACGCGGCGACGTGTTCCG
>JALHHV010000149.1:0-607 GCA_022837365.1 Desulfovibrio sp.
GTGACCATGCTAGGGGAAGGTTGCGGGGCCTGTCGAGCGCGCCGCGCCTTTGCACGTGAAAAACCCCCGGTCCCGTTGAGCGGGGCCGGGGGATTCGTGTGGTTTGGGTAGCGCCGGAGCCGGGGAACGGCCCCTGCGTTTTCAGGCGGGATCAGCCGAACAGGGCCATGCCCGCCTGCACCGCCTTTTCGAACAGCGGCGAGGGCAGGATGCCCAGCACCAGCGTGGCGGCGGCCAGCGCCACCGCGCCGCCCAGGCTGAACGCGCTCTGGTCGGGCGCGGGCAGCGAGGTGTTTTCGTCAGGCTCGGTGTAGGCGTGGCGCACCAGCGACAGATAGTAGTAGATGGCAATGGCGCTGTTCAGGGCCAGGGCGATGACCAGCCAGTTGTAGCCGTGGTTCCACGCCGCCGTGATCAGGAACAGCTTGCCCATGAAGCCCGCCGTGGGCGGCAGGCCCACCAGCGCGAAGGCCCCCACCCCAAGGGCAAAGGCCAGCACCGGCGATCTGCGGTGCAGCCCGTTGAGGTCGGACAGGACCAGGTTGCGCCCGTCCACGGCCACGCGGGACACCACCCAGAAGCACAGCAGGTTCATGACCACGTACAC
>JALHHV010000149.1:648-3287 GCA_022837365.1 Desulfovibrio sp.
GCCGTGCCGGACACCAGGCCCACGGTCACGTAGCCCGCGTGCGCCACGGACGAGAAGCCCAGCATGCGCTTCACGTCCTTCTGGACCAGCGCGCACAGGTTGCCGAAGGTCATGGAGATGACCCCCAGCCAGGCGATGGCCGTGGTGATCTCCAGCCCGGGCTGGAGCAGGGCGGCCAGGCGCACCAGCACCACCACCGCGCCCAGCTTGGGCAGGGTGGCCACGTAGGCCGCCGTCTCGTTGCTGGCCCCCTGGTACACGTCGGGGCACCAGAAGTGGAACGGGAACAGGGCCAGCTTGTAGAACATGCCGCACAGGAACAGCGACAGGCCCACCACCGCCATGGGGCTGGCCGCCCACGACCAGTCGCGCGCGGCCAGCGCCGCGATGTACGTGGTCTGCTGTGCGGCCATGATGTACGACAGCCCGTACAGCGAGATGGCCGTGGCCGCCGCGCCGAACAGGATGTACTTGACCCCGGCCTCGGCCCCCTCGCGGGTGCGCCCGCGCAGGGGAATGAGCACGTACAGGCTGTACGACGACAGTTCCAGCGCAAGGTACAGGGTCACCAGTTCGGCGGCGGATGCCAGCAGCATCAGGCCCCACGCCGACACCCCCAGGAACAGGAAGTAGTCTGCGCGCTTGCCTTCCTCCAGCGTGGGCTGGCGGGTGGCGTTGAGCACGGCGATGCAGAAGCCGCCCGCCACGCACAGCTTGAAGAACTGCGACAGGGCGTCCACCTTGTAGGCGTCCCACAGCAGCATTCCTTCCGCGGGCAGACCGGCCACGGTGGCGGCCGTCACCGCCAGCGCCCCGTAGGGCAGCCAGCGGTGGGCGGACACGGAAGCGGCCCCGGCGGCCAGCGCCTGCACGAACAGCACGGCCACCAGCAGCAGCATGGCGCATTCGGGCAGCAGCAGGGTAAGGTCGAGGTTCACTGGCGCACCTCCTTGGCGATGGCGGCGGATGCGAGGATGGCGGGCGGTTCATGGCGCGGGGCGTCCGCGNNNNATCCACAGCACCAGCACGGCGGGCAGCAGCAGGTAGGCCCATTCGCGGCGGTTCAGGTCGTTCCACGTCTTGGCCGTGGACGGGCTGCCCCAGGCCATGCGCAGGCTGACCCGGAACATGTACGCCGCCGCCAGCAGGGCGCCGGGCACGATGAGCACGCCCACGGTCAGGCTTTGCTGGAAGGCGGCCACGAACACCAGCACTTCGCCCACGAAGCCGTTGGTGCCCGGAAAGCCGAACGAGGCCAGGGCATACAGCCCCCAGAAGAACATGAACGCGGGCAGGTACTTGCCCAGGCCCATGTTGTCCGCCACCTCGCGGCTGTGGCTGCGTTCGTACAGCGCGCCGATCATCATGAACATGGCGCCGGTGACGATGCCGTGGTTCAGCATCTGGAGCAGCGCGCCCTGCACGCCGCTTTTCTGGAACAGGAAGATGCCCAGCGTCACGAAGCCCATGTGGGCCACCGACGAATAGGCCACCAGCTTCTTGATGTCGGTCTGCCCCAGCGCCACCGCGCCCCCGTACAGGATGGACACCACCGACACGCCGATCATCAGCGGGGCGAAGTGCACGCTGGCCTCGGGCGTCAGCGGCAGGCAGAAGCGCAGGAATCCGTAGGTGCCCATCTTCAGCAGCACCGCCGCCAGAATCACGCTCCCCGCCGACGGCGCCTGCACGTGCGCGGCGGGCAGCCAGGTGTGGAACGGGAACATGGGCACCTTGATGGCGAAGGCCAGCGCCATGGCCAGGAAGGCCCAGTACTGGAAGCGGAACCCGAAGGTCTGCTGCATCAGGTCGGGGATGGAGAAGGTGCCCCCGGCGATGCGGAAGGCCACGATGGCCACCAGCAGCAGGGTGGACCCGGCAAGGGTGTACAGGAAGAACTTGATGGACGCGTAGCGCCGCTCGGCCCCGCCCCATACCGCGATGAGCAGGTACATGGGGATGAGCATGGCCTCCCAGAACACGTAGAACAGCACCAGGTCCATGGCCGTGAACACGCCGATGCAGGCCGAGGTCATCAGCAGCAGGCAGACGTGGAATTCCTTCACACGCTTGCCGATGTACGTCCACGAGCAGAGCACGCACAGCGGCAGGGTGAACAGGGTCAGCCACACCATCAGGATGCTGATGCCGTCCACGGCCAGGTGGTATTCAAGGCCCCAGCGGGCCACCCAGGTCATGCGCTCCACGAACTGGAACCCGGCGTCGGGGTTGAAGGCGATGAGCGGCCAACCCGCCGCAAGCCCGGCGAGCGACGCCGCCAGCGACACGCGGCGCACGGTCTCGTCGTCGCGCAGCGGCAGCAGCAGCGCCGCCGCCGCAAGGGGCAGGAAGATCAGGATGCTGAGGACCGGTATGTCAGGATACACAGGCGTCTCCGTTTTTTGTGGGTCCCGTTGCGGCTAGCCGAGATACCAGACCAGGCCGAACACGCACAGCGCCAGGAACGCGGCCAAGCCCAGGTAGTCCTGGAGGCTGCCGTTCTGGGTGCGCGCGCCAAGCCCGCCGATGCCCCGCACCGTGCGTGCGCTGCCGTCCACCACGCCGTCGATGGCCCTGCGGTCGAACCACACGGAACCCAGCGCGATGCCCATCAGCCCGCGCAGGCCGCCCGTGCGGTA
>JALHHV010000149.1:3344-12496 GCA_022837365.1 Desulfovibrio sp.
CAGCAGCGATTGCAGCACGTGCCACGCGGTCCACGGCACGTAGGGGTGCTCCACCTCGAAGGGCAGCCACGCGTACAGGATGGACGGGGCCACGCCCTGCGCGATGCACAGCACGGCCAGCACGGTCATGCCCGCGTACATGTTCCACGGGATGGGGGCCAGCGCACGGGCGTTGTCCGTGGGCTTGCCGCCCCAGAAGGCGAAGTAGGGCAGCTTGATGCCCACCGAGATGAACGTGCCCACCGCCGCGATTTCGAGGCCCAGCGCCACGAGGGTGCGGTGCGCCTCGGCCGCGCCGGTGATGGTCATGGTCTTGGAGATGAACCCGTTGAACACCGGCATGCCCGAGATGGACAGGGCCGCCACCATGTACAGCACCATGACCCACGGCAGCCGCGCGGCCAGGCCGCCCAGCTTGTCCAGCTTGGCCGTGCCCGCCGCGTGCAGCAGGCAGCCCGCGCCCATGAACAGCAGGCCCTTGTACAGGATGTGCGCGTAGGCGTGGGCCACCGCGCCGTTCAGGGTCATGGCCGTGCCCACGCCGATGCCCGCCACCATGTACCCCACCTGCGAGACGATGTGGTACGACAGGATGCGCCGGGCGTTGTTCTCGATGCACGCGTACAGCACGCCGTACACCGCCATCACCGTGCCCGCCGCCGCCAGGATTTCCCACCCGGCGAAGCCGCGCGCCAGCACGTACACCGCCGTCTTGGTGGTGTAGGCGCACATGAACACCGAGCCGGTCACCGTGCCGCGCGGGTAGGCGTCGGGCAGCCATGCGTGCAGCGGCACCACGGCGGCGTTGACGCAGAACCCGGCCAGGATCAGCCATTCGTACAGGGGCGGGGTGGCCCCCGGGGCCATGGCCGTGAACTCCCACGTGCCCAGCGCCTTGTAGCGCAGCAGCAGGCCCGCCAGCAGCAGCAGGCCCCCGGCGGTGTGATAGAGGAAGTAGCGGAAGCCCGCCAGCACCGACTCGCGCGTGCGGTTCAGCAGCACGAGGAAGGTGGAGCCGATGGACATCAGTTCCCAGAACACGAACAGGGTCAGGTAGTCGCCCGCGAACACGCAGCCGAACCCGCCCGACACGTACAGGGCGGCGGCGATGTGCTGCCCCCGGTCCTCCACGTGCATGGCGTACAGCATGCCCGCCAGCGACATCACCGCGAACACCTGCGCGAAGACCAGCGACAGCTTGTCCACCCGGCCCAGCAGCAGGGTCTGCCCCAGCCAGTTCAGGGTCAGGTGGTCGCCGGGCGTCATGGTGAACACGGCGAAGATGGCCAGCACCGCCGGGGCGGGCAGCAGCCAGTTCCACCATTTGCCGCGCAGGAAGGGCAGCACCGCCGCCAGCGCCAGGAACCCGATGGCGGGGTGGATGAAGGGAGAACTCATTACGCCACCTCCTTTGGCTGCAAACGCGGTCTTTGGGCACCGGCGGCGTTATCGGCGCAAAAGCCTCCTCGCCGTAGCGCTGCTACGCCTGCGTCGTCTTTTCCGCCGCTGCCTTGCCGCTGCCGGAAAGCCCGCGTTTTCGCGTCAAAGGCGATGCCGCAATGAGTTCTACACGTCTCCATAGTGGTCCTCCTTGCGCACGATGGCGGGCTGCACCATGCGCTTCATGATCACCACCATCAGCACGCCCACCACGAGGCCGAACAGCGCCCAGAAGCCGGGGTAGGCGTCGAGGACGAAGTGCGGGTCGTGCGGGCCGATGAACAGGTTCAGCAGCACGAGGGCGGCCAGCACCCCGTACAGCGCCTTCAGCCATGCGCCGCGCAGTTCACGCTGGCGTTCAAGGAATGCTCCGAGTCCGTTCATGGTGCGCTCCTAGAAGTGGCCGAACGCCTGGATGAAGTTCAGGAACACCTGCGGGTACAGGCCCAGCAGCAGCGATATGGCCCCGGTCAGGCACAGCGGCACCACCATGGAGGCGGGGGCCTCGCTGTATTGCTCGATGTTGGCGTCGGGGGCGGGCGGCAGCATGAACGCCCGGTAGAAGATGGGCACGAAGTAGCCCGCGTTGAGCAGGGTGGACAGCAGCAGGGCCACCAGCAGGGCGGTCTGCCCGGCCTGGAGCGAGCCGTTGACGATGTACCACTTGGAGACGAAGCCGCACACCGGCGGCATGCCGATCATGGACAGCGAGGCCAGGCCGAAGGCCCCGAAGGTCCACGGCATGCGGCGGCCAAGGCCGTTCATCTGGCTGATCTTCTTGATGTGCGTGGCCACGTAGATGGCCCCCGCGCCGAAGAACAGGGTGATCTTGGAGAAGGCATGGTGGGGGATGTGCATCAGCCCGCCCTGCACGGCCGACGGCGTCAGCAGGGCCACCCCGATGATCACGTAGGACAGCTGGCTGACCGTGGAATAGGCCAGCCGGGCCTTGATGTCGTCCTTGGTCAGGGCGATGAGCGAGGCCCCCACGATGGTGAACGCCGCCAGCCACGCGGTGGGCAGGCCGAGGCCCAGGGTGTCCATGGCCTCGACCCCGAAGCCGGACAGGATGATCCGGCTCACGGAGAACACCCCCGCCTTGACCACGGCCACCGCGTGCAGCAGGGCCGAGACCGGGGTGGGGGCCACCATGGCCGAGGGCAGCCAGTTGTGGAACGGGGCAAGGGCCGCCTTGGCCAGGCCCGCGATGTACAGCACGTAGGTCAGCCGCACCAGGTTGGGGTGCGCGGCGATGACGTCCGCCGGGAACATGCCGGTGAGCACGTCGCCAAGGCGCATGTCCAGCGTGCCGGTGAGCACGTAGGTCAGGATCATGGCGGGCAGCAGGAACAGCTTGGAGGTGCCCATCAGGTACACGAGGTACTTGCGCGCCCCGGCAAAGCCCTCCGCGTCCTGGTGGTGCGCGACGAGCGGGTAGGTGAAGACGGTGATCACCTCGTAGAACAGGTACAGGGTGAACACCGTGGCCGAGAAGGCCACCCCCACCGCGCCGAAGATGGCCACGGCGAAACAGGTGTAGTAGCGCGTCTGGGCGTGTTCGTTCAGCCCGCGCATGTACCCGATGTTGTAGCTGGTGGCGAAGCCCCACAGGAAGGTGGCGATGAGCGCGAAGATCATGCCCAGCCCGTCGGCGCACAGGGTCAGGCTGATGCCGGGCAGGATGGTGGTGACGGTGTAGGTGTAGATGGTCCCGCCGATCACCCCCGGCGCCAGTTGCAGCACCGAAAGGAAGGTCAGCGCGGCGGCGATGAACGACACGGCCTCGCGCCGGTTGGCGTTGCCGCGCGCCAGCATGATGGCGAAGGGCGCGACCAGGGTGATGATGAGCGGAACGAGCAGGCTCGCGGTTTCGATGGTGTTGGGCGCTGTCATCACGGCTGCTCCCTCAGGGTGGTCAGGGCGTCGGTGCGGGTGGAGCCGAAGCGGCGGAACACCACCACGATGGCGGCCAGGGTCACGGTGGCTTCAGCCGCCGCAAGGCCCATGACCAGCAGCGTGGCCAGTTGTCCGAGGGCGGCGTCGGCCCCGGTGAGCTGGGTGGCGGCCACGATGGACAGCCCCGCGCCGTTGAGCATCAGTTCAACGGCGATGAGCATGCCCACCAGCGTGCGCCGCTTGACCAGCCCGGCCAGGCCCGCGCCAAGCAGCACGAGGGAGGCCAGTTGGTAGAGCACGAGCGGTTTCACTTGTCCCTCCTTTCCCAGACGAGCAGCACGGCCCCGGCCATGGAGATGAGCAGGACCACCGAGATCAGTTCGAAGGGCAGCACGTAGTCCTCCATCAGCCTGCGGCCGAGGTCGGCCAGCGGCACGTCCGGCGGCAGCAGATGCGACGCCGTGGGGTGCAGCAGCAGGATGGGGGCCAGCAGCGCGCCGGGCAGCATGGCCGCCAGCACCCCCTTGAAGGTGCGCGCGGCCGGGGCGGGGTCCGCCTCGTCGCCGTCCGCGTCGGCCCGGGCCAGCATCAGCGCGAAGAAGATCAGCACGCAGATGGCGCCGATGTAGATGAGGATCTGCATGAAGGCCATGAACGGCGCGTTGAGCAGCAGGTACATGCCCGCCACGCCCAGCAGCGTGGCGACCAGCCCCACCAGCGCCCGCACCAGGCTGGCGCAGCCCACGGCCATGAAACAGCCGACGACAATGACCAGGAAGTAGAAGCCGAAGGCGAGGATTGCCGGTGTTTCCATGTCATGCCTCGCTTGCGGGGGTTGCGGTGCCGGGTTCGGAGGGCGCGGCGGCCGGTGCGGGCGGTCCGGCGGGCGTCGGCGCGGGGGCGGCCTTGGGCTCCGGCTTGCGCGCCGCGGCCTTGCGGGCCAGGCGGGCCAGCTGGTCGAACACGAAGTCCTCGCGTTTCGTCCCCACCATGTAGATGTCGTTGGAGAAGCCGAGGGAGTCCACCGGGCAGACCTCCACGCAGCTGCCGCACAGGCTGCACAGCGAGAAGTCGTAGGTCCAGGTGCCGGGGGCCTTGGGCGGCGCGGGCTTCTTGGGCTTTTCGCCGCGCGCCTCGGCCTCGGCCATGGCCTTCAGTTCTTCCGGCGTGGGCTTGGGCGCGACGGCGCGGGTGACGGCGATGCACCCGCTGGGGCAGGCCGACACGCAGAGCATGCAGGCGATGCACCGGGCGCCACCTCGGCCCGGGGATAGTGCACGGTGACGCCGGGTTTGCAGAATTCCTTGCCGGTGATGCCAAGGCCCACCACAAGGCTCCACAGGTCGGCGATGGTGCGGAAGATTGATGCCATTATATCCTTCCTCCTTGGAGGCGGAGTGTGGGGCGTACCGTTTTTGTACGCCTCCGGCGGGCGGGGGGCCTTGCCATCTCTGCTATCGTCATCCGTAATGCTCGGAAAGACGCTCGCATAACGGCTGTCGTCCCCGCACCCCCCTTCATTGTGGACTGTTCGTCCACATATGAAAGTTTTGGGGGGAGGGGTCCGGGGAGGGAGACCTTTTACAAAAGGTCCCCTCCCCGGAAACTCTTCCTTTCCGGAATCACCTTTCCGTCTCTACAGCTTCATGACGAACGCGGTCGCCAGCAGGTTCAGCACGCCGAGGGGCAGCAGCCACCGCCAGTTCATGTTCAGCAGCTGGTCGAAGCGCACGCGCGGGAAGGTCCAGCGCAGCCACATCATGGTCAGCAGCAGCGCGTAGACCTTGGCCAGGAACCACCACACGCCGTCGAGGAACGGGCCTTTCCACCCACCCAGGAACAGCACGGTGCACACGCTGCACGCCACGATCATGCTGGCGTATTCGGCCAGGAAGAACATGCCGAAGCCCATGCCCGAGTATTCGGTGTGGGTTGGTCTCGCCCAGGGCGCTGACGAGGAAGATCAGGAACGCCAGCGGCTGCACGGCGATGTTCCACTGCCAGGGCATGCCGCCCTGCCCGTCCACGATGGCGGTGAGGCTCAGGGTGCCTTCCTGGAAGGCGATGGCCAGCACCGAGAGCAGCAGGGGGATTTCGTAGGCCACGGACTGGGCCACGGCGCGGGCCGCGCCGAGCAGGCCGTACTTGTTGTTGGAGCCCCACCCCGCCAGCAGCAGGGCCAGCACGTTGAACCCGGTGAAGGCGAGGATGAGCAGCAGGCCGAGGTTCACGTCCCACCCGGTGAGCAGCGGGCTGAAGGGAATGGGCAGGAACAGCAGCAGCACGGGGAAGAAGGCCAGCACCGGGGCCATCCAGAACAGCAGCGGGTCGGCCCTGTCCGGGCGCACCAGCTGCTTGCCGATGAGCTTCAGGGCGTCGGCCACTGCTTGCAGGATGCCTTGCGGGCCGACCTCGTAGGGGCCGGGGCGGCGCTGGATGAAGCCCGCCACCTTGCGTTCGGCGTAGACGAGCAGCAGCCCGTTCAGCCCCACGAAGACGGCCACGCCCACCAGCGCGAGCACCACGTGCAGCACGGAATCGAAGGAGATGGTTGCATTCATGGCGGCCTACCTGTCGATTTCGGGGATGACCATGTCGAGGCTGCCGAGGATGGCGACGGCGTCGGCCAGCAGGGTGCCGCGCGCGCATTCGGCGAACAGGGCCAGGTTGGAGAAGCCCGGCGCCCGCAGCTTGACGCGGTAGGGCGTCTTGCCGCCGTCGCTGGCGATCCACACGCCGATCTTGCCGCGCGCCCCTTCCACCGCGAAGTACGATTCGCCCGCGGGCAGCTTGAAGCTGGGCTTGGGGGCCTTGGGGTGCATGTGCTCGCCCTCGGGCAACTGGTCCAGCGCCTGTTCCACGATGCGCAGGCTCTGTTCGATCTCGGCCATGCGCACCATGTACCGGGCCATGGAGCACTGCTCGTGGCGGACGGGAATCTCGTAGTCCACCCTGTCGTACACGGAGTAGGGTTCCGCCCGGCGCACGTCGTAGGCGATGCCGCTGCCGCGCGCCACCGGGCCGCTGGCCCCGTAGCGGGTGACCATGTCCGGCGGGATGACGCCCACCTCTTCGATGCGGCGGCGCAGGATGATGTTTTCCGTCACCAGCGCGGTGTACATGGGCAGGCGCGAGCGCATGTGCGGGATGAATTCGCGCACGCCCTGCACGAAGGCCGGGCTTGCGTCGGAGTACACCCCGCCGAAGCGGAACGAACTGTACGTCAGGCGCGAGCCGGTCATCATCTGCAACAGGTCCAGCAGCCGTTCGCGGTCGTCGAAGGCGTACATGATGGGGGTGAAGGCCCCCAGGTCCAGCAGGTACGCGCCCCACCACAGAAGGTGCGACGTGATGCGGTTCAGCTCGCAGGTGATCACCCGCAGCCATTCGGCCCGCTCGGGAATCTCGATGCCCGCCAGCTTTTCCACCGCGCCCACATAGGCCCAGTTCCAGGCCAGGGCGTGCAGGTAGTCCACCCGGCCCATGTTGGGCATGAACTGGGCGGGGTTCTTCACCTCGGCCATCTTCTCGTGCATGCGGTGCAGGTAGCCCAGCACGGGTTCCGCCCGGACGATGTATTCGCCGTCCAGTTCCAGCAGCACGCGCAGCACGCCGTGGGTGGACGGGTGCTGCGGCCCCATGTTCAGGATGAGCGATTCCGGGCGGGCCCCCTGCTCGAAGCGGCAGGTGTAGCCGTCGCCCGCGATCTGGTCGTCGGCGCAGCCCCCGTCCGCCGAGGCGGCGGGACAGGATGTGGCGCGCTGCCGGAGGGTGTCGGTGCTATGCATTGTCGGTGCCCTCCCCGGTGGCGGCGGCCTTGGCCTTGGCGGGCTTGGCCGGTTTGCTGTCCTCGGCCGGTTCCAGCAGGTTGAAGCCGTCGGCCTTGCGCAGCACTTCCGCCTCGCGGCCGGGCGCGGCCAGCAGGGCGGCCAGCGGCGCGCGGGCGGCGGCGTCCTTCAGCAGGGGGTAGCCCTGCATGCCTTCGGGCAGCAGCAGCGGCGCGGGGTTGGGGTTGCCGGTGAAGGCGATGCCGTAGAAGTCGGCGGTTTCCCGTTCGTGCCATTCCGCGCCCTGGTAGATGTCCGCGATGGAGGGCAGCGCCGGGGCTTCGCGGTCCGTCAGGATGTGTATGGCCAGGCGGCCGGGGGCGGTCATGCGATCGAAGTGGTACACCGCCACCAGCCCTTCGCGCACGTCCAGGCCGCAGATGTCCTCCAGGTGCCAGCCCGCCTCCAGCAGCAGGGCGGCTGCGCGGGGCAGCGCGTCGGCGGACAGGAAGGCCGACCAGGCGAGGCCGGTGCGGGCCGGATTCTCGCGGGCCATGTACGCGGGCTCCAGCGGGGCCAGCAGCATGTCGGGGGTGGGAAGGGAGGTTCCGGGCGTCATGCGCCACCCCCCAGCGAGCCGGAGACCTCGGCGGGCACCGGCCACCAGCGGCGGCCGGTGATCTTGTGCTGGATCTGGAACAGCCCTTCCAGCAGCGCTTCGGGCCGGGGCGGGCAGCCGGGCACGTACACGTCCACGGGCACCAGGTTGTCCACGCCCTCGATGATGGCGTACTGCCCCTCGAAGTTGAACGGCCCGCCCGAGATGGCGCAGTTGCCCAGCGCCATGACGTAGCGCGGCGCGGGCATCTGCTCGTAGAGGCGCACCAGCGCCGGGGCCATCTTGCGGGTGACGGTGCCCGCCACGATCATCAGGTCCGACTGGCGCGGCGAGGGCCGGAACACTTCGGCCCCGAAGCGCGAGATGTCGAACCGGGCCATGCCCACCGCCATCATCTCGATGGCGCAGCAGGCCAGGCCGAAGGTCATGGGCCACAGCGACATGGCCCGGCACACGTCCAGGATCTTCTGCACCGGCGCCACGTTGACGATGGGCGCATCGACCCCGCCCGTGGCCGGTACGATGACCGGCGGCCTTACAGGGCAATCTTGCGCGGCCATGTGAACACCCCCTTGGCGCGGAAATAGACCAGGGCAAGCACGAGGAAGAACAGGAAGACGCAGATCTCGACGAAGGCGGCCCAGCCCACGGTGGCGTGGTAGTGGGCGGCGGCGGGGAACAGGTACAGCACGTCCACGTCGAAGGCGATGAACAACAGGGCGTAGACGTAGTAGTTGATGCCGAAGCGGGTCCAGGCGTTGCCGTGGGGACGCATGCCGCATTCGTAGGACATGCCCAGGTCGCCGCCGCGCGCCCGTGGAGCCACGAGCAGGGCGAGGATGAGCGGGCCGCCCGCGAACGCGAGCCCCGCGATGAGGAAGAGAATGATAGCAAGATGCAGGATGTCGAAAACCATCGGTCACCTCCGGAAACCAGTGAAACCGCGGCGCGGCCGCGGCATTGGATTGCCCGTTGCGTGCGCATGCCATGTCAGGAGCGCCTGACATGCGGTGCGCGCCGGCGGCGACCGTGTCCGCCGGGTTGGCGTTTGCCCGTCGATGGTGGGCGAAACGCGGAGGAAGTGGAGTCCTGGTGGGCTACCTCACCGTGTTACTTTTGTCAAATTGGTGTTACTGCTTTGGTTTTAATGCTACGCTGGTATTTGCTGCGTGCCGTGTTCCTGACCCTTGCGGAAGGCCCGGCGGCGTCGGTCTGCGGCGGTGCGGGGCCTTCCGCTGCCTGCATGCCCGAATCCGCCGCCGATGAACATGACCGGCGTCACGGACCACGTCCGGGCTCCGTCCCCCCTTCGCCTCCGCCACCCCCCGTCATCCAGGCGGGAGCCGACGCCAAAAGGGCCGCCCGGCGAGGGGCGTTGGCTGGTTCGCGTGCCGAACAGACTAATGGTCTATCATCCGTATATCACCCAA
>JALHHV010000150.1 GCA_022837365.1 Desulfovibrio sp.
CAGGCCGATATGCGCGTGCCGGTCGCTGCGTGCCCCGCACGGGGTGGCGCTGTCGTTGACGTGGAACAGCCGCACCCGCCCGAGACCCACCGCGCGGTCCACCTCCCCGGTCAGCCGCGCGTAGCCCTCCCGCGTGGCCAGGTCGTACCCGGCGGCGCAGGCGTGGGCCGTGTCGATGCACACCCCCAGCCGTTCGCGGGCCGGACAGGCATCCACGATGCGGCCCAGTTCCGCCATGTCGGCCCCCAGGCAGGTGCCCTGCCCGGCGGTGTTCTCCAGCAGCACGCCCACGCCCCCGGCATGGGGGTGCAGGCGGTCCGCCGCGTCGAAGGCCGTGGCCAGCCGCGCGGCCACCCGGCGCACGCCGTTCTCCACAGATCGCCCATCGCTGCCGCTCGCCACGGATCGCCCGCCGCTGCCGCCCTCCAGATGCGCGCCCGGATGCAGCACCACCCACGGGATGCCCAGCAGGGCGCAACGCTCGATCTCGGCGGCCAACCCGTGCACCGAACGCAGCCCGGCATCCTCGTCCGGCGAGGCCAGGTTGAACAGGTACGAGGCGTGCGAGGCCACGAAGCCCCCGCCCCACTCCGCCATGGCGGCGCGGAAGCGTTCCGCGTCGCCGGGCGAGGGCCGGGGCACCTCCCACCGCCGCTGGTTGGCGGTGAACACTTGCAGGGCCTGCGCCCCCACGGCCCGGGCGTGGTCCACCGCGCGCCACAGCCCCCCGGCTACGGACATGTGCGCTCCGAACAACGGCATCGGCCATCATCCCCGTATCGTTGAGTGTCGTCCGCAACTGTGCTGCGCGTGGCGCGGCCCGTACCGCCGCGCCTCCGTATCGTGCAGGTTCCCTTCATCGCATGCGGCTCTGTATGCCCGCACCGCCACGGCGCGGAAAACCCATGGCATCGCGGGGCGGCATGCCCCCATGTGGCACGGCCGCATCCCTGCATGATGGCATGGACCATGCGCTCCGCATGGGGGTCCCCTACCGCGTCCCCTACCGGTGAATTCAGCGTTCCACCCAATATCGTGCAGTGCATGCGCGTGCTAGACAGGCATCATCAAAGGGAGCCGCGAACTGCATCACTCCCTTCCCGAACATGCCCCCGGAACAGCCCCCGGAGACGGTACCCCCGCTTCTGCCACCGTCTTCGGGGGCACTTTATTGCCTGCCGCCTGCCCGCTTCCCGTCCGTCCGCCCGACGGTCTGGCAGTCCGGCAGTCCGGCGCGGGGCGGTGTCAGAGCGCACCGGGAGCACAGGGGACACCATTCAGGGCTCCGTACAGGGCCGCGCCCAGCAGCCCGGCGTCGGGGCTGCGCACCAGGCGCACCGGCACCCTGCGCAGCAGGTCGGCGTGGGTGTCGCTTTGCCGGAAGGCTGCGGCGAAGGCGGGATGCGTCACCACCACAGGCACGGCGGCGGCCACCCCACCGGCGATGAACAGCCCGCCCAGGGCCAGGGTTTCCAGCACATAGTTGCGGCAGGCGCGGCCGTAGAACCGGGCGAACCATGACAGCACCTGTGACGATATCGGGGGCAGCACCTGGCCGGGGCCTTCATCGTTCTCGCAGCCTGAGGTCAGGCGGCTCGCCACCTCGGCCGGTTCCAGCCACTGCCCGGTGTGAAAGGCGTGCAGCAGGCGCAGGCCGGGTCCGGACACCACCAGGTCGCCGATGACCTCCCGCCCGGTGTGGGCGCGGATGAACGCGGCAAAGGCCATTTCCCGCTCGTCCGTGAAGGGGAACAGGGCGTGCCCCCCTTCCGAGGGCAGGGCACGGGGCGGCGCGCAGGCATCGGACGGGGGCAGCAGCAGGCACTTGCCAAGGCCCGTGCCCGCGCCCACCACAGCCATGGCGGCCCCCGGCGCGGGGTCGCCGTCCAGCACCTCCAGCACGTCCAGCGCGGCCGGGCGCAGGCAGGCGTAGGCCTGGGCCACGAAATCGTTGATCAGCAGCACCGGCGGCAGGGGCGGCACATCCGGCGCGCGCAACGCCGGGTCGTCCAGGTCCACCGTCCAGGGGATGTTGGGCGGCGTGCAGCGGCGTCCGTCCCGCACCGGCCCGGCCACGGCCAGCACCAGCAGCGCCGGGAGCGCGAACAGCCCCGGCTCCGCGGCGGCGGCCCGGCGCAGCAGGTCCGGGAAGGACGCGGCAGCAGCCGTGGGCAGGCGCACCGCGCACAGGCGATCCCTCGGGCGCGGCACGTCGCCGCGCGCCAGCCCGTCCGTATCGTACAGGGCGAAGCGGCTGTTGGTGCCGCCTATGTCCGCCGCCAGCACGCGCATGCATTTTCTCCTTTCGCGCGGGCATGCCGCACGGGCCGGTCCGCACCGCCGCTAGGTCAGACCGGTCAACGCCCGCAAAAAGGCGCCAGCCTCTGGCGACACCGACGAAAAGCTGAGCCGCACGTCGTTGCCGGTACCGCGCACCACGCGGGCGGGCAGGCCCATTTCCTCTCCCCTGGGGTTCTGCACGAACAGCGTGCACACGGTGCCCTCGGGAAACTTGCCGCGCACGGCGCACCGCGCGCCGGTCAGGCTGACGTCCCAGGTCATCACCGAAAAACCGTACCCGGAAATCTCGATGCGCCCCTTGTACCGCCCGGCCACGCGGGCGGCGCGCCTGCGTTCGCCGCCCTGTTTGGCGGCGGGTGCGGCGTCCGGCTGTTTCTCTTCCATCCTCTGTTCCCCTCCTGCATGACATCGCCGCGTGCGGCCCCCTGCGCGCGGCGCGTCGTCTGATGTGCGTTGATCGGCATGGCCGCCCCATATCGGACCATGCGCGCAGTATCATTGAAATTCGCGTGTCCTGCGTCCTGTGCGGCCTGTCCACAGGTTCGGCATCGGAGAAGATGGAGCGCGCCAGGGAAAACCGTCACTCCTGGGCATGCTCCACGCGCGCCAGGGCTTCGGCCGCCCGGTCCCGCCGTTCGCGCCACACCCGCCGGGCAAAGGCCCGCAGGGTGCGCGCCGCAGCGTCGGGCGGCGGCAGTTCCGGCAGTTCCGGCAGACCCGGCAAGCCCTCGTCCAGACGCGGCAGGGCCAGCGTGGCGTCCAGCGCGCACGCGTAGCCTTCCATGCCGCTGCCCGCCACCCGCAGCTTTTCCTGCCCTTCCACGTCCAGCGACCGGGCCATGCCCAGCACGCACGAGGGCGAGTGGTCGCGGTTGGCCTTGTCCACCAGCTGATTGATCTCGGCGGCCCACTGGCGGTACCGCCGGTATCCCAGCCTGCGCACCTTGCCCGGCCGCCCCGGCACCGGGGATGCGGCGCCGTTGACGTAGTCGTCGAAGGCGCGCCAGGTGTCCTCGTACACCTCCTGCAACAGCTTTTCGTACAGGCCGCCACGGGTCCAGGCAAAGGGCAGGTCGCGGTGCGGGCAAGCGTCCGTGCCGCCCGGCAGGCGCATGAAGTCCACGGGCACGCCCAGGGCGCGCCACAACTGTTCGGCCATGTCCGGCCCGGTAAGCAGGTCCGCCAGCCATCCGGCATGGCACAGGGCGCGCTGCCCGGCCCGGCGCAGGTCATCCTCGCGCGAGCGGAACAGCTCGGTCTCGTCGTCCACGGCCTTGCGGGCGGAAAAGAAGGTCTCGGCCATCTCGCTGAGCACTTCATCCTGCAAGGCCGAAACCATCTCCTCACGCTGGTCGGTCATCACGTCTCCATGGCTGCGGGTCGGCCACCAGAGTAGCAGCGCGGGCAGCCCGTAGCAAGCGCGCCACTTGCCGGACGGGTTTCCTCGGTGGTAGCCGGGCGGAAGGGGTGGCGCTTCCCGCGCCGTCCGCCTGCCCAAACCCGCAACGGAGGCCAGATGCCCGCCACACCGCACGACGCGCCCCGTCCCCCTGCCCCATGCCGTGCCGCCCGGCCCGAAGCACCCGTCCCTCCTCCCTCCGCCCCCTCTCCCGCTCCCGCTGACGGCGCGCATGCGCGCATCCGGCTGCTGGGCCAGCGGCTGGCGGCCCTGAGGGCCACCCTGGCCACGGCGGAATCGTGCACCGGGGGGCTCATCGCCGCGCGCTGCACGGACGTGCCGGGCAGTTCCGCGTGGTTCACCGGGGGCGTGGTGGCCTATGCCAACGACGTGAAGCGCGACGTACTGGGCGTGGACCCGGCCCTGCTGGCCGCCCACGGCGCGGTGAGCGAGCCGGTGGTGCGCGCCATGGCCGCCGGGGTGCGCCGCCTGACCGGCGCGCGCTTTGCCGTGGCCGTTTCCGGCGTGGCCGGTCCCGACGGCGGCACCCCGGAAAAGCCCGTGGGCACGGTGTGGATGGCCGTGGCCGACGGAGAGAACGTGCAGGCCCTGCACTTTCTGTTTTCCGGCGACCGGGCCGCCGTGCGGACCGCCACGGTGGACGCCGCCGTGGAGGCGCTGCTGGCCCTGTGCGAGGGGCAGGCCATGCCGGGTGGAGGGAACGCGCCTTGAGCGGGGGCGAACGGACCGCGCCGTCCACGCAAGACGCGCCCGGTATGGCCCGCTGCTTCGTGGGGCTGCCGCTGCCCCCGGAATGGCAGGACCGGCTGGCCGCGCT
>JALHHV010000151.1:0-441 GCA_022837365.1 Desulfovibrio sp.
CCAATCACGAGGACGACTGAATCCCCGTTCCATCAGCCGGATACTCATGCACCGGCGCGGCGTTTCGCGGCCACGCCCTTGCCAGACGCCCGGCTTGCGGCTATCTCTTGTCAAAGGGAAGGCAGAAACGGGGCTCGTCCCGCCCGCCTTCGTCCCGCATCGCAGGCAGCCATGGACCGGCAGCCCCGAACCGGCGACATGACGCCGTCCCCGACCGCATTCCGGACGATAGCGGGGGACGCGGCCATGGCGTCACGGCCTTCGTGCCAAAGGGGGGTGCGCCATGGCGTACGTCTATTCCGATATCTCCACCTTCTCCGGCCGCAGGATGCTGGAAATGGTGCTGGGGCAGCAGGTGCGCTCCGGCATGCGCTTGCAGATCACCGACGAGATCATCGCCCTGTACCTGCGCTCTGTGCAGGTGGCGGAACAGTACCCCAC
>JALHHV010000151.1:460-4996 GCA_022837365.1 Desulfovibrio sp.
CCCCCCTCCCGGCCGGTTCCGTCGTCCCGGCGGGAACCACGTCCGTCCCGGTCCGAACCGTCCGCCCGGCGTATCCGGCGCGGCGTGGCCGCCGTGCCGCGCCCCCTTCCCCATCCGTCCGTATCGGACCGCACGGCGTCCCATGCCGCGCCGCCATTGCATCAGCGGGCAGGCCGCGCCATCCGTCCGGCATGCTTCCATTGTTCGCACAACCGTGCAACATGCCGAATTTTTCTTGCCGTGACCCGAGGTTGCGTTTATTGATGGCCCAAACGCGCGCAGGGGCGGCACTCTCACCGCCGCATCATCCCGGCCCCAGCGGCCCGGCCACCATGGAACGGACGCCCTGCTCCGTTGCACCCAAAGCCACCATTGGTGCGGCTATGTCAAAGAAGCAAAAAGGTCAGACCCGCGTCTGTGTCTACCCCGACTGGTGCAAGGGCTGCGGCCTGTGCGTGGCGTTCTGCCCCGCCAAGGTGCTTGTGCTGAACGCCTTCGGCAAGTCCGAGGTGGCCAACGAGGACGAGTGCATCAATTGCGGCTTCTGCGAACTGCACTGTCCGGATTTCGCCATCGCCATCAAGCCGCGCACCCGCAGCGCCCCAGGCCAGCCGGACCCGCGCAGCGGATGGAGCGACCCCGAGGCCGAACACGGCCGCGCCTCTCCGCCCGAGCCCACGCCCGAACCGAACCCCAACCCCGAAGAGTGACGCCATGGCGGTGCAACGCAAGAAACGCAAGAGACGCGAACTGTTCGCGCTCGGCAACGAGGCGGTGGCCGAGGGCGCACTGCTGGCCGGGTGCTCGTTCTACGCCGGCTACCCCATCACCCCGTCCACGGAAATCATGGAGGTCATGGCCAACCGCCTGCCCCTGATCGAGGACGGCGTGTTCATCCAGATGGAAGACGAAATCGCCAGCATGGGCGCGACCATCGGCGCGTCGCTGGCGGGCCGCAAGGCCATGACGGCCACCTCTGGCCCCGGCTTCGCCCTGATGCAGGAGCACATCGGCTACGCCTGCATGGTCGAGGCCCCGCTGGTGGTGGTCAACGTCATGCGCGGCGGCCCCAGCACCGGCCTGCCCACAAGCCCCGCCCAGGCCGACGTGCAGATGGCCCGCTGGGGCACCCACGGCGACCACCCCATCATCGTGCTGTCCGCATCCAACGTGCAGGAATGCCTGGAAATGACCGTGACGGCCTTCAACTTTGCCGAAAAGTACCGCACCCCGGTCATCCTGCTGCTGGACGAGGTGACGGCCCACACCCGCGAAAAGATCTCCGTGCCCGACCCGGACGAGGTGGAAATCCTGTCCCGCGTGGAACCCACGGTGCCGCCGGAATGGTTCAAACCCTACGCCGACACGGCGCGCGGCGTGCCCGCCATGGCGCCCATCGGCTCCGGCTACCGCACCCACGTCACCGGGCTGACCCACGACGTGATGGGCTATCCCACCCAGCGGCCGGACGAGGTCAAGGACGCCATGCTGCGCCTGTTCCGCAAGATCGACCAGTACTACGGCGACATCCAGATGTCCGACGAATACCTGCTGGACGACGCGGAGGTTGCCGTCGTCGCCTACGGCAGCGTGGCCCGCTCGGCCCACCTGGCCGTGGAGCAGGCCCGCGAGCGCGGGGCCAAGGCCGGGCTGCTGACGCTGAAGACGCTGTTCCCCTTCCCGCGCCCGGCGGTGGAAAAGCTGACCCATCGCTGCCACACCGTGGTGGTGCCAGAAATGAACATGGGCCAGATGTCGCGCGAGGTGAAACGCGTCAACAACGGCCGCACCAAGGTGCGCACCATCAACCGGGTGGACGGGCAGATCATCACGCCCTCCGAAATCCTGAAAGCCATACTGTAGGTGGGCCATGGCGGACGTTACCCAACTCATCCACGACTACCTGCGCCACAACAAGAAGTTCCCCCACGTGTTCTGCGCGGGCTGCGGCCACGGCATCGTGCTGGGATCGCTGATCCGCAGCGTGCACGCCCTGGGCCTGCCCAAGGACGACGTGGTGCTGGTGGCGGGCATCGGCTGTTCCGGCCGCATGGCCGTGTACGTCGATTTCAACACCGTGCACACCACCCACGGCCGGGCGCTCACCTTCGCCACCGGCATCAAGATGGCCAACCCCAAGCTGAAGGTCATCTGCGTCATGGGCGACGGCGACGCGCTATCCATCGGCGGCAACCACCTGATCCACGCCGCGCGGCGCAACATCGGCGTCACCGCGCTGATCCTGAACAACCAGATCTACGGCATGACCGGCGGGCAGTGTTCGTCGGCCACCCCGCAGGGCGACATTTCCATGACCACGCCCTTCGGGTCGCTGGAAAAGGCCTTCGACATCGCGGACATGTGCAAGGCCGCCGGCGCCAGCTACGTGGCGCGGGGCACCTCGTTCCACGCCATCCAGCTGGACAGGCTGATCAGTTCGGCCATCATGCACCCCGGCTTCTCGGTGGTGGAGGTGTTCAGCCCCTGCCCCACCCAGTACGGACGCAAGAACAAGTTCCGCAACGCCGTGGACATGTACAAGTGGCTGAAGTCCAACACCGTGAAGGTGGAAACCCTGAAGGAGCCCGACCGGAAGCCCGAGGATGGGCGCATCCCCATCGGGGTGTTCCGCGACGTGGAAGAGCCGGGGCTTGAGGAACGCTACTTCGAGCTGCAACGCAAACTCATGGGGCAGAACCGATGAAGGCGCCGCAACCCATAGACCGTTTCGAGATCCGCCTTTCCGGCTTGGGCGGGCAGGGGCTGATCACCCTCGGCCGCCTGCTGGGCTCGGCGCTGGCGCTGGGCCACGGCTACTACGTCACCCAGACCCAGAGCTACGGGCCCGAGGCGCGCGGCGGCTCCAGCCGCGCCGACGTGGTGGTGAGTTCGCGCCCCATCAGCTACCCCAAGACCGAAAGCCTGGACCTGCTGGTGGCGCTGAGCCCCGAGGCGTGCAACAGCTACTACCGCCTGCTCAAGAAGACCGGCATCCTGCTGGTGGACACCACCCTGGTCAAGCACGCGCCCACCAACGTGTACCTGGGCCTGCCGTTCACCCAGATGGCCAGGGAGCAGATCGGCAATCCCATGACCATCAACACCATGGTCATGGGCGCGGTGACGCACCTCTTGCCCTTCGCGGACCCCAAGGTGATGCGCAAGAGCCTGGAAGCCAACCTGCCCGCCAAGATCCGCGAGGTGAACGCCAAGGCCTTCGCCCTGGGGCTGAAGCAGGCCCAGCGCAACTTCGGCGACGCGGGCGGCATCTGGGCGGCGGCGGAGGAGAATGGGCAGCACTCCGAAGACGACATCATAGTCTAGGGGGCGCGCCCGTCCTTTTGCCCCCTGTCGGTGTCAGGCATCGTTCGCCGCTCCGGTCACGTACCAAAGAGTACGCTCCCATCGCGGCGAACTCGCCTTCCTTGACAGGGAACAAAATTCCAGGGCGCGCCAAGAATGAGTGCCAAGGGCGGGACGCAAAGAGCCCCGCCAAGAACAACGCATTTCCGCCCCTCGCCGGGCGCAGACGGACCAGACCATGAGCACGACCATCGAAGAATTGACGGTAAACTACGAGGAAGACGGCCAGCTTGTGGTCAAGGAACTGGACAAGGCCGTGCTCTCCAAGGGCGCATGGACCACCATCCTGTTCCGCTACCGGCAGTGGGATCCCAAGACCGAAGACTACGGCGCGGACAAGTACGTGGTGAAGCGCTACAAGAAGACGGGCGGCGAATACCGCGCCCAGTCCAAGTTCAACATCTCCAGCGCCGACCAGGCCCGCAAGATCATCGAGGCATTGCAGGGCTGGCTGGACGAGGACCCCACGGCGTAGGCCGTTCCGACCGGCCAGACGGGACAGACAGGCCGGTCATTCCGGGTGGGCACCATCGGAACGCAACGGGCGGGAGTGCGCAGTGCGCGCGCTCCCGCCCGTTTTCGTCGTTGATGTGTCCGGCGCAGCATTCCCTCGTCACCCCCTTCTGCCTGCCGTGCTCCTCAGGCCACGGGTGTGCACTCCACGAAGCGCCCCACGTCGCGGAAGCCCAGGCGGGCATAGACGCGGTACCCGTCGCCGGACGCCTGCAACACCGCGTGGCGGCAGCCCGCCCGTCGGGCGTGCAGCAAGGCGGCGCGGGTGACGGCCGCGCCCAGCCCCCTGCGCCGGAAGGCTTCCAGCGTGCACACGTTGTACACGCCCGCCACGTCGAGGCGCGTGGCATCCCCCGCCGGGGAGCACCCCGACGCGGTACGGTACACCTCGGCCGCCGCAGCCGGTTGCCCGTCCAGATACGCCACCAGCAGCGTTGCGGGACATTCCGGAGCGTACAGGGCCGGGGCGGCGCAGCGATAGAAGCGCAACACCTCGTCGTCCGGCGGGTTCCAGTTGGCGGCCAGCACCGCAGCAAAGGCGGCCACGCCCGCTGCGTCACGAACCGGGCGGATGTCCAGCCCCGGCATGGGGGGTGCTGCGTCCGGCTCCGCATCCGCCAGCGGCAGGTACATGCCCGTCTCCACTTCGCCCACGGCAAA
>JALHHV010000578.1 GCA_022837365.1 Desulfovibrio sp.
GGCCGGGGCTTCCGGCTTCAGCGGGTCGGACACGCCCAGCAGGGCGGCCATGCGGCCGTCCACGGCCACGTACAGCGGGGTGCGGCCCTGCTCGGCCAGCGCGTCGGACCGCGCGGCCACCTCGGGCGCATCGTGCCCGGCCACGCCCTCCGCCGCCATGAACGCCGCATTGCCGATGGCGACGGAACGCCGTGCGCCGTCATCAGCCACCACCCGGCCGCGCACGCCCTTGCCGGGCACGGCCAGAAAGTCCTCCACCGGCCACGGGGCAAGGCCGCGCTCCGTGGCCCCCTCGGCCACGGCCTCCGCCAGCGGGTGCTCGGACAGGGCTTCCAGCGAGGCGGCAAGGCGCACCAGCGCGGCTTCGGAACCGCCTTCGCCCTCCGCGCGCAGCGCCACCACGTCGGCCAGCATCACAACATCTGTCAGACGCGGGCTGCCCACGGTGAGAGTGCCGGTCTTGTCGAACACCAGCGCGGTCAGCCGCCCGGCCTGTTCCAGCGCCTCGCCGCTCTTGATCAGCACGCCCAGCTGCGCGCCGCGCCCGGTGCCCACCATGATCGAGGTGGGCGTGGCCAGCCCCATGGCGCACGGGCAGGCGATGACCATCACCGCCACGAAGATGCGCAGGGCAAAGGTGAATTCCGATCCGGAGGCATACCACGCCACCCCGGCCAGCCCGCCAGCGCCATCACCGCCGGGACGAACCACAGGCTCACCCGGTCGGCCAGGTTGGCGATGGGGGCCTTCGATCCCTGCGCGTCCTGCACCAGCCGGATGATCCGGGCCAGCACGGTGTCCGCGCCCACCCGCTCGGCCCGCATGACGAACGAGCCGTGCCGGTTGATGGTGCCGCCCGCCACCGGGTCGCCGGGGTTCTTGGTCACCGGCAGGCTTTCGCCGGTCAGCATGGCCTCGTCCACGCTGCTGGTGCCCTCCTCCACCACGCCGTCCACGGCGATGCGCGCGCCGGGCCGCACCAGCAACCGGTCACCGGCCCGCACGGACGCAACGGACACCTCGCGCGCCTCGCCGTCCTCCATGCGCAGGGCCGTGTCGGGCGCAAGCTCCATCAGGGCCTTGATGGCCTCGGACGTGCGGGTGCGCGAGCGCAGTTCGAAGTACTTGCCCAGCGACACCAGCGCGATGAGCACCGCCGCCGACTCGTAGTACAGGTCCATGACCCGCCGGGCCACCTCCACCCCAAGGCCGATCTCCACCGTGTTCCACAGGCTGTAGGCAAAGGCCGCGCC
>JALHHV010000152.1 GCA_022837365.1 Desulfovibrio sp.
GCCTACCCGATCCAGTCGTCGTCTTCCTCGATGGGGGCAAAGCCCCGGCGCATGGTGTTTTCGGTCACGCAGCGCGGGTCCATGAACTGCAACAGGTAGTCGGGGCTGCCGGTCTTGGAGCCCACGCCGGACATCTTGAACCCGCCGAAGGGCTGGCGTTCCACCATGGCCCCGGTGGAGCCGCGGTTCAGGTACAGGTTGCCCACGCGGAATTCGCGCCGCGCCTTGGCCAGGTTTTCGGGGCTGCGCGAGAACACGCCGCCGGTCAGGGCGAAGCGGGTGCCGTTGGCGATGCCGAGCGCCTCGTCGAAGCTGCCCGCGCGCATCACGGCCAGCACCGGGCCGAAGATTTCCTCCTGCGCGATGCGGTGGTGCGGCTTGATGCCCTCCACGATGGTCAGCGGCACGTAGCAGCCCTCTGCCGGGATGTCGGTGCGCTTCACCAGCACCTTGCCTTCCTGTTCGGCGATCTTCACGTATTCCATGATGTTCTTTTGCAGCGACGCGTCGGCCACCGGCCCCATGTAGTTGGCCGGGTCTTCCGAGGGGCCGATCTTGATGGCCTGCGCCGCCTTGACCAGCCGTTCCACGAAGCGGTCGTAGATGGGGTCGAGCACGATGACCCGCGAGCAGGCCGAGCACTTCTGGCCCTGGAAGCCGAACGCGGAATACAGCACCTGCAACACGGCCTCGTCGAGGTCGGCGTCGTCGTCGATGATGATGGCGTTCTTGCCGCCCATTTCGGCGATGACCCGCTTGCACTGCACCTGGCCGGGCTGCACTTTCGCGGCCTTTTCCTGGATGCGCAGCCCCACTTCCATGGAGCCGGTGAAGCAGATCATGCTCACCTGCGGGTGTTCCACCAGATAGTCGCCCATGACCGAGCTGCGGCCCGGCACGTAGTTGAACACGCCCTCGGGCAGGCCCGCCTCGCGGAAGATTTCCGTGAGGTTGTACCCGATGCGCGAGGCGATGGACGACGGCTTGAAGATCACCGGGTTGCCGGTGACGATGGCGGCGGCGGCCATGCCGATGGCGATGGCGAAGGGGAAGTTCCACGGCGCGATGACCGCGGCGATGCCCTTGGGCTGGTAGAACAGGTGGTTCAGTTCGCCGGGGGCGCGGCCCATGCGGCGCGGCGCGCCAAGGCGCAGCATTTCGCGGGCGTAGTAGTCCAGGAAGTCGATGCCCTCGCCCACGTCATGGAAGGCCTGGTCCCACTGCTTGCCCACTTCCAGCACCTGCCAGGCGGACAGCTCGAACATGCGGCGGCGGGCGATGTCCGCCGCGCGGCGCAGGTACATGGCCCGGTCGGCCGGGGAGGTGTCGCGCCAGGCCGGGAAGGCCTTTTCGGCGGCCTCGATGGCGGCGTCCACCTCCGGCTTGCCGCCCTGGCAGACCTTGGCGATGACCTCGGCCGGGCTCGCCGGGTTGGTGGAGGCGATGGTGTCGTCGGTGGTCACGTCCCTGCCGCCGATGAACAGCGGAATCACGCCGCCCGCCTTGCCGCGCACTTCCGCGATGGCCTTCACGAAGCCCTCGCGGTTGGCGGGTATGGTCAGGTCCAGCATGCTTTCGTTGACGAACGGGGGCAGGCCGTCGGGGCTGGCCTGCATGGGGCGCGGCGGCGGGGTGGCGGCCAGTTCGCGCTCCAGGGTGGCCTGGGGGTTTTCCAGCAGCCGTTCCAGTTCCGCGCCGTCCACGAAGCTCTGGCGCAGGAAGGATTCGTTGGCGGTGTTTTCCAGCAGGCGGCGCACCAGGTAGGCCATGCCGGGGATCAGTTCGCCGTAGGGGCAGTACAGGCGCACGCGCCCGGCCACGTTCTTCAGCCCCTTCCGCACCGGCTCGGCCATGCCGTACAGCACCTGGAACTCGTAGCGGTGGGCGGGCACGTTGAGCGCGCGGGCCGTTTCCATCACCGTGGCGATGGTGCGCACGTTGTGCGAGGCGCAGGCGAAGTAGACGAGGTCGTTGTTTTCAAGGATGCGGCGGGCCAGCTTTTCGTAGCAGATGTCCGATTCCGGCTTGCGGGTCCACACGGGAATCTCCCAGCCGTTCTGCTTGGCCATCACCGTTTCGTAGTCCCAGTACGCGCCCTTCACCAGGCGGATGCCGAAGGGCAGCTTTTCGGCGCGGCCCCAGGCCAGCAGGTCGTCCAGGTCGTGTTCGGTGCAGCGCAGGTAGGCCTGCAAGACGATGGACAGGTGCGGATGGTCGCGGAATTCGGGCATGGTGCGCAGCCGCTTGAACAGTTCCAGCGTCATTTCGCGGTACTTCAGCTGCTCCATGTCGATGCACAGGAAGCCCCCCATCTCCACGATCTTGCGGTAGATGGGCACCAGGCGCGACAGGATGCCCTGCACGGAGCCTTCCACGTCGCCGGGCTTGGCCTGCGAGTAGAGGGCCGAGGGCTTGATGGACACGTTCACCTTGGGGGTGTGGCCCCAGTCCTGGGCGGCGTCGGGCCCGGCGGTGGCCCCCGTGGAATCGGCCAGCGGGGCCCACTTGGCGTGCTCCTTGGCGATGGCGTCCAGCACTTCAAGGTAGCCGTCGCGGTAGGCGTCGGCCTCTTCCTCGCTCACCGTGGCCTCGCCCAGCAGGTCCACGGTGAAGGCAAAGCCTTCCTTGCGCAGCTTGGCCAGGCCCTTGATGGCTTCCTTGGTGTTTTCGCCGATGATGAAGGTGCGGGCCATGCCCTCGATGTTGGACCGGATGAACTTGCCCATGAGCATGCCGGTGAACGCTCCGCCGAAACCGGCGGCGCCCGCGCCCCATTTCAGCACGGGGGGCACGTCCGCTCCGTCGGCCGAGAAATATTCGCGGATGTGGCGGGTGAGCGCCTCGGAAGTGTTCAGGTAGGGCAGGACGTCCACGAAGCGGAACAACTGGACCTTGAAGCCCTCGTTCTGCATGGCCCAATCCATGACCTTGCCGGTCCAGAAGCCCTTGTTGAAGATGGACGGGGCCTCGCCGCTGATGCTCTTGAAGAATTCCTTGCCGCGCTCGACGATGCGCGCATCAAGATGCTGTTCCATGCGGTTCCTCCTGGGCGTCGCTCGGGTGTGGTCCCGGCGGATGTGGTGTGGCGGGTCGTGCGGTGTGGTGGAAAAGGCTCCTGCTGTGTCGCGCGGCGGCGGTGCGGGCGGACCCCGGAGATCAGGGAAGGGCCTGTGCCGCCGTGAGGCATGATTTTTCGATATTCGGAACGGTTGTAGGCGCTGGAATGCCAGAAATCAACCCCGTGCGGGCCGGAGAGGGGCGGTCGGTCCCGCGCCAAGACGGGCCGCGGACTGGCGGGCGGCGGGATGGAGAAAACGGCGAGGGCCGCCGGCACCTCGTGGTGCCGGCGGCCCTGTGTTTCGATCATGCGGCCGTTGGATTCAGGCTACTGGTTGGCCTGCGGGACCTGGCCGTCATGCATGGGGCCGTGGCCGTAGCCCATGCCCTGGCCGCCCATCATGCCGCCCATTCCACCATGACCCATGCCGTGGCCGCCCATCATGCCGCCGCCCATGCCCCTGTGGCCCATGCGGCCGTAACCGGGGTTCACGCCCACTTCCTTTTCCAGGCGGGTGTCGAGGGCGGTGTATTCGTTGCGGATCTGGGTGCGCAGGTCGGCCAGTTCGTTCGTCAGCTTGGAAATGGCTTCAGGCTTGGTGTTGGGGTTCACCGACAGAGCGCGCAGTTCGGTGTTCTTGGCCCAGGCCTTGTCCTTCAGCGGCTGGATGCGGGCGTCCGCTTCCTTGTAGATGGCGTCGAACCTGGCCTGCTTTTCCGGGGTCAGGGAGTTGTACACCGCGCCGGTGGCGCAGCCGCCGCCCATGCCCATGCCGCCCATGCGGGCGAAGGCGCTGTCGGTGATGCCGGTAAAGGCGAGCAGGCCCGCGAGGGCGACGGTGCCGAGGACGAGATGCTTGGTCTTCATGATGTGTGCTCCTGTATGGTTGGTTGATTCGTTGCCGCCCCGCCCAGGGGCTGTTTCTAAATGGTCTTTTCGTCCGTTGGCTGCGTCAAACTTCGCCTTCCATTTCGGTCAAATACGATAAGAGTATGCTCCCTCATGGCAGGCTCGTTTTCCTTGCCAACGAACGAAAATCCTCATTTGGAAACAGCCCCTGGCGTCTTCGCTGCATCCGCGATGGATGGCGCGGCCGTGTACTGTGGTGCGGGGCTGGTGCGCTTGTTGCTTGCCCGGGTATGAGCAACCGGCGTGCCAAGATGCGGCGCATTCGCATAACAATGTGTAACTACACATGAAAAAATCCTGCGATACGCCCGGAAAGACTCCCGGCCGCCTGCACGAAACGCGTGCACATGTATAAAAACTATACGCCACCCCGTGGAAGGCGTATGAAAATCGAACAGGTGTCGCGGCCTCGACCAGCCCCGCTCCGGCGGGCGCCGCCACGCCGCAAGGAACATCCCAGAGGAACATCCCATGCCTACCGGCAACGCGGCCAACGCGCCGCATGCGACATATGAAGGTTCCGGCCAGTCCGGCCAGTCCGGCCAGTCCGGCCAGTCCGGCCGGGGCGGGACCGGTGGCGGCGGCAGCGGCGGCGTGAACGGGCGGCTGCCCTCGCCGTGGCTGATCATCGGGGCCACGGCGGCCCTGGCCCTGGTGCTGGCCGTGCTCACCGTGCTCAACCACGACGGCGAGCAGGAATCCATGCGGCGCATCCTTTCGGAAAAGGGGGCCTCGCTGATCCGGGCCTTCGAGGCCGGTGCGCGCACCGGCCTGCGCGGCCGCGCAGGGGGCGAACTGCGGTTGCAGGTCCTGCTGGAGGAAATGGCCGACCAGCCGGACATCCATTTCATCGCCGTCACCGACAGGCAGGGCGTGGTGCTGGCCCACAGCGACCCGCAATGGATCGGCCGCCCCCTGGCCGATCCGGCCACCATGGAGGCCCTGGCCGTGCCCCCGGCCCCTTCGCCGGGCAATGGCGGAACCGGCCAGCAGGCCCGCGACGAGGTGGGCTGGCGGCTCATGGAGGCGGGCGGCCAACGCGCCTTTCTGGTGTACCGCACCTTCATTCCGCTGCGGCCCACCGCGCGGCATATGGGCATGGGCGGGCACATGATGGGCCACGGCATGCGCGCGCCAGAGCACGGCATGGGCGGCATGCCCGGCTGGCTGCGCCGCGAGATGGAGGCGGACACGCAGGCCGGGCGCGACGTTCCGCCGCCGGTGATCGTCGTGGCGCTGGACACGGGCCCCTTTGACGCGGCCCGCGCGGCGGACCGCCAGCACACCCTGATCATGCTGTCCATTCTGGCCCTGCTGGGCGGGGCCGGGGCGCTTTCGCTGCTGTGGTCGCGCCATGCCCGCGCCTCGCGCAGGCTGGTGCGGCAGGCCCAGTCCTTCGCCCTGCACGTGGTCACCAGTCTGCCCGATGGGCTGGTGGTGCTGGACGGCGCGGGCCGCGTGGCCACCTGCAACGCGGCGGCGCGCGACCTGCTGCGCCTGGGCGACGGGGCGCCCGCCGGGGCCTTGCCGGATGCGGTGCTGCCCGTCCCGCTGGCCGGACTGGCCGCCCGGCTGACCGGCGGAACGCACCGCGGCGGGGACGCCCGCCCCGGCGTGCCTCCCGACGTCGCCCCCGGCCTTGGGGCGGAGGTGACCATGGACTGTCCCGTGGCGGGCGGCCCGCCCGTGCCCATGAGCGTGCGCGGGGTGCGCATCGCCGCCGGGGACAGGGACGAGGCCGGGGCCATCCTGATCCTGCGCGACCTGCGCGAGGTGCGCCGCCTTCAGGACGAGGTGCGCCGCCGCGAAAAGCTGGCCGCCATCGGCAGCCTGGCCGCCGGGGTGGCCCACGAGCTGCGCAATCCGCTCAGTTCCATCAAGGGGTACGCCACCTATTTCGGCAGCCGCTTCGCCGAGGGCAGCGAGGACCGCGAGGCGGCGCGGGTCATGGTGCAGGAGGTGGAACGGCTGAACCGGGTCATTTCCGACCTCATCGGGCTGGCCCGGCCGTCAGACATCGCCCCCCGCCCGGTGGACGCCGGGTTCCTGGTGCGCCACGTGCTGCGGCTGGTGCGCCAGGACGCCGCCCACCGGGGCGTGACCGTGCGCGTGGAGCCGGAGGAGGGCCAGGACGCCGCCGGGCCGGAAGGTTCCGTGCCCCGCGACCCGACGCATGACGGCGCGTCGTACGGCCTGCAAGAGCAGCCCGTGCCCCGCGCCTTGCTGGACCCGGACCGCTTCTCGCAGGCGCTGCTCAACGTGTTCCTGAACGCGCTGGAGGCCATGCCGAACGGCGGCGAGCTTTCCGTGCGCCTGGCCGCCGCGCCGGGCGACCGCATCGCGGTCTCGGTGCGCGACACGGGCGGGGGCATCGCGCCGGAACACCTGGCCACCATCTTCGACCCATACTTCACCACCAAGAGCCAGGGCACGGGCCTGGGCCTCGCCATCGTACACAAGATCGTGGAGGCTCACGGCGGCGAGGTGTCGCTGCGCTCCGTCCCCGGCCAGGGCACGGAGGTCACCTTCCTGCTGCCCGCCGAACCGGAGGCGGCGCGGGACGAGACACCGGACGGCGCGCGGCCCGGCGCGGATGACGCCGCCCCGGCCCCATCCGGCCTGCCCGGCCTGCCCGCAAAGGACGACGAGATATGACCACCGCCACCATCCTCATCGTGGACGACGACGCGGCGCACCGCTCCATGCTGCGCACCATGCTGCGCGGCTGGGGCTACGCCACCGAAGAGGCCGACGACGGCGAATCCGCCGTGGAAAAGGTGCGCCAGCGCGCCTGGGACGCCGTGCTCATGGACGTGCGCATGGCCCGCATGGACGGCATCGAGGCGTTGCACCGCATCCTGGACTGGAACCCGGCCACGCCGGTGCTGATCATGACCGCGTTTTCCTCGGTGGACACCGCCGTGGAGGCGTTGCGCACCGGGGCCTACGACTACCTGACCAAGCCGCTGGACTTCGACGTGCTGCGCCACACCTTGGAGCGCGCCCTGGACCACACCCGCCTGGCCAGCGAAAACCGCGAACTGCGCGAACGCCTGACCGCGCAGGCGGGGCAGGGGGCATCGGGCGCGTTGTACGGCATCATCGGCCGCAGCGCGCCCATGCGCGAACTGGTGGAGATGATCGCCACCGTGGCCCCGTCCGAAGCCACCGTGCTCATCACCGGAGAATCGGGCACCGGCAAGGAGCTGGTGGCCCGCGCCCTGCACGCGGCCAGCCACCGCGCCGCGCGGCAGCTGGTGACCGTGAACTGCGCCGCGCTGACCGAAACCCTGCTGGAATCGGAACTGTTCGGCCACGAGCGCGGGGCCTTCACCGGGGCCGACCGGCGGCGCGAGGGCCGCTTCGTGCAGGCCGACGGCGGCACCCTGTTCCTGGACGAGATCGGCGAGATGCCCCTGCCGTTGCAGGCCAAGCTGCTGCGCGCCCTGCAACAGGGCGAGGTGCAGCGGGTGGGCAGCGACACCCCGCTCACCGTGGACGTGCGGGTCATCGCCGCCACCAACCGCGACCTGCGCGAGGAGGCGGCGGCCGGGCGGTTCCGCGAGGACCTGTACTACCGGCTCAACGTCATCACCGTGCACGTGCCCGCCCTGCGCGAGCGCGCGGGCGACGTGCCCCTGCTGGCCGCGTTCTTCCTGGACCGGTACACCGAAAAGAACCGCAAGCACCTCAAGGGGTTCTCTCCCCAGGCCATGGACATCCTGCTGCGCCACGACTGGCCCGGCAACGTGCGCGAACTGGAGAACGCCATCGAGCGCGCGGTGATCCTGGCCACCGGCGACTACGTGACCGAGCGCGAACTGCCGCTGCATCTCGGGACTGGAGGGGGCGGGGGCAACGGCGGAAGCGCCGGGACCGGCGGCTCGGGCGGCGGCGCGGGCGCGGGAAACGCCCCGGCCGACGGCGACGGGCTGGCCCCCTACGCCGGGCTGTCGCTGGAAGACCTGGAACGCCGGGCCATCGTCGCCACCCTGCGCGAGACCAGCGACAACAAGAGCGAGGCCGCCCGGCGGCTAGGCATTACCCGCGCCACCCTGCACAACAAGCTGAAGAAGTACGATATGGAATAGGCGTCCGGAACGCGGCACCGTGGGTGCCGGTCAGAGGCGGGTGGGGCTGTGGATGTCCTTCAGGGGCTGTTCCCAAATTAGGGTTTTCGTCCGTTGGCAAGGAAAACGAGCCTGCCATGAGGGAGCATACTCTTCTCGTATTCGACCGATATGGCAGGCGAAGTTTGACGACGCCAACGGGCGAAAGGACAATTTGGGACAGCCCCTACAGTCCCGCGCGGGAGAACACCTCCCCTGCCCGCGCCGCGCCCATGCGGGCCACGAACAGTTCGCGCAGGGCGCGGATGTCGGCGGCGCGGGGAATGATGCCCCGGCCGAAGGGGGCGGCCCACGGTTCGCCGCGCAGGAGGGCGCGCGCCCAGGCCCGCACCTCGGACTCGAAGAAG
>JALHHV010000153.1 GCA_022837365.1 Desulfovibrio sp.
GCCGCGCCATCGCTGATGAAGCCCGCGTCGTGCTCCAGGATGATCCGCGCCTCTTCCCCGGTGACCAGCGTGAAGCTGCCCGCGAACTTGCTGGCCCGCAGTTGCAGGGGCAGCCTGCGCACCGCCAGACCCGGTCCATCGAAAGACTCCGCGTGGACGTGGGTGGCCAGGAAGTCGGGCACCGCCGGGATGTCGCAGTAGCGGCCGTGCGCCACGGCCTCGCGCAGTTGGCGCGCCGTGGCCCGTGCGTCCTCCTCCATCCTCGCCGCCGGGGACGGCGCGAAGCGCAGGGGCACGGTGTTGACGAAGAATCCCGCCGTGCGGAACTCCTCCTGCGTCTCGCGCAGTCCCACGGGCACGGCCACCAGCATTTCCGGCCTGCCGCAGGTCCGGCACAGGAAGCGCGCCAGCAACGTCACGAAGCAGGTCAGTTCCGTGGCGCCAGACCGCCTGGCCAGCCGATCCAGCCCTTCGGCCAGCGCTGGCGGCAGGCAGACGTCGGCCATGGCCCCGATGCGCCCCCCGCCCCCGGCACGTTCCGTGGACAGGGACACCGGCGGAACCGGCGGGGTCAGCACCGCCTGCCAGTACGCCGCATCATCCCGGCAGGCGTCCGAACGCAGGTATTCCGCCTCCCTGTGGCAGAACCGCGCCTGCACGGCCAGCGTTCCCCGTTCCGGCTGCCCGCCGCGCAGGTATTCCAGCGCGTTGCGCAGCACGATGTCCAGGGTTTCGCCGTCACCCGCGATGTGGTGCGCCACCACCAGCACCTGCAACCGGTCCCCGATCCGGGCCACGGCCATGCGCGCCGGAGCCTCGCGCCGCAGGTCGAAGGGGGTGTGGATCTGCCCGTCAAGGAACGCCATGGCCGCCGCATCGTCCGCGAACGCCTGCTCCCGCAGGGGAATGGCTCCGCCGCCACGCGCCAGATGCGGGGCGTCGATGTCACCCCCGACAAGGCTGCACAGCAATTCCTGATCCCCCAGCGCCCGGTGCAGCGCATCGGTGAAGGGCCGCGCGTTCTCTCCGCGCACCTCCAGCAGAAGGGGCATGTTGTAGTCCACCGTGCCGTGGTTGGCCTGCTGGTACGCCCATATCCGGTACTGGGCGCGGCTGAGGGGCGCGGTATCGGATGGCGGCGGCGCGGCCTGCTCCCCCCGCCCGCGCAACACCTCCTCGACGTCGAACAAGGTCTCGCAGGCGACGAAGTCGCGGAAGGCCACGTCCACCCCGAAGACCTTGCGGATTTCCCGCAGCAGCAGCATGCCCTTCAGGCTGTTGCCGCCCTGGTCGAAAAAGTTGGCTTCCGGGTCGTATTGGCCGCCCATGGTCCGCCGGCAGGCATCCAGCAGCCGCCCGTCCACGGGGCGTTCGCGGCGGCGGGCCTGCGCGGGGGCCTCGGCCATGCGGCGCAGCGCGTTGCGGTCCACCTTGCCCGTGGGGGTCACCGGCATGGCGTCCAGCACCCGCCAGACGGACGGCACCATGTACGGGGGCAGGTTGCCCCGGCTCCAGCGGGCCACGGCCTCCTGCGTGGCGTCCGGGTGCAGCATCACGAACGCCGCCAGTTCGGTCTGTCCGTTGCCGTCCTTGACCGCCAGAACGGATGCCTGGCGCACGCCCTCGCAGCGCTCCAGCAGAAAGGCCACCTCGCCCGGCTCCACCCGGTTGCCCCGCACCTTCACCTGGTCGTCGGCGCGTCCCACCAGCAGTATTTCGCCCGTTTCGGACCACAGGGCCATGTCGCCGGTGGCATAGGCCACGCCGCCGTCCTCACCGGGCAGCAGGCCCGGCGGATGGCCGGGCAGATGGCGGAAACGCCGCCCGGTCAGTTCCGGGTTGCCGTGGTAGCCAAGGGCCACGCTGGCCCCGCCCACCCACAGTTCGCCCACCATGCCCGCGGGCCGGGGCCGCAGCCCGGAGTCCAGGATGTACGCGGCGGCGTTGGGAACGGGCCGCCCGGAACTGATGGGCAGGGATTCGCCGGGCGTCACGCGCTTCATGGAGGCGCACACGCAGGTCTCGGTGGGACCGTAGGCGTTGAAATAGCGCAACGTCTCCGCGTAATGCAGCGCGTCGGCGGCCACGGGCGGCTCCCCTGCCGTTATCAGCACGCGCAGGCCGGGGAACGGCTCGCCGTCGAACAGGCGCAGGTAGGACGGCGGAAAGGTGGTGACGGTCACCCCGTTGTCCGCCATGTACCCCTTCAGGTCCCACGGCGCATTGCGGTACGCGTCGCCGACCGGGTACAGGCAGGCCCCGGCGTACAGGGCCATGAACATTTCGGAAAGGGATGCGTCGAACACGGGCGGCGCGAATTGCAGCACGCGGTCGTCCGGCCCCACGCCGAAGACCTCGATCTGCCCCAAGATCATGTTCACGAAGCCGCCGTGCGGGGCCAGCACGCCCTTGGGCCTGCCCGTGGACCCGGAAGTGTAGATGAGGTAGGCCCCGTCGCGCGGGTCCGGTTCCGTGGCCGGGGACGCCGGGCAATCTTCCGGCGGCGGCGCGAGGTGCGCGTCGCCGTCCGCGTCCAGCGTCAGCGCGGCCCCCGCGTCGGCCATGATGAAGGCGATGCGCTCCGCCGGGGCGTCCGGGTCCACGGGGACGATTTCCGGCAGGCGCAGCGTGCGCCGGGCCAGCACGGCCACCACGCCGCCCTTGCCCACCCCCTGCCCGGCCAGCCAGGCGGCGCAGCGCAGCGAATTTTCGCGCAGTTGCGCGTACGTCAGCACCGCCCCGCGCCCGTCGCGCACGGCGTCGCGCTGCGCGAACTCCCGCGCCTTCTCGTCGAACAGGCCGGGCATGGACCGCACGGGGTACGGCCGCTCGTCACCGCGCTGCCAGGCGCGCAGTTCGCGCGCCTCCTCCTCCAGCAGGTAGTCGAGCTGCGGCAGGTCCGCGCCGGAGGCCAACTGGCCCACCAGATGTTCCACGCGCCGCACGTACCGGTCCACGTCCCGCTCGCTGAGGTGGTTGCGGCAACTGCGCACCGTCAGGGAAAGCCGCCGGGTGTGGCATTCCTCCATGACCAGCGCGCCGAACAGGACCGGCTCGTGCACGCTGTGGTGCTGCACGGCCTCGCATATGCGGAAATCCGGCGAGCCTTCCGGGGCGTTGGGCAGGTAGTTGATGAACGTGTCGGCGATGTGGGCCAGGTTCTTGTGGCCCAGGTTGCGCATGGCCAACTGGAACGGCGTGCGCGCGCGCCGGAAGAAGGCGGCGCTCTGCGCGCCCGCGTCGGCCAACAGCGAGGCGAACGTCTCGTGCCGGCGCATGTCCAGCCAGGTGGGGGGCATGCAGATGTGCGCCCCCTGCCGCTTGCGGAACGCCTTGCGCTCGCCGAAGGCCAGGGGCGTCTGCACCACGATGTCCTTCTCGTCGCACATGTACGAAAGGACCAGCGCGTGCAGCGCCGTGAACAGCCCGGCGGGGCTCACGCCGTACCTGGCCTGCAACTCCCCGGCCTGGCGAGAGGTCTCCTCCGACAGCAGGTACTTCCTGTACCGGGTGTTTCCCAGCATGTCGGGGCGGCCCGGCAGCGCCCGGAAGATGCGCTTTTCGGGCAGCCGTTCCAGGTGCCGTTCCCAGAACTCCATGTCCTTGGCGAAGCGGGGCGAGGCGGCGTGCTCCGCATCGGCGCGGTATTCCTCGCTGCACGGGCACCGGTCGTACGGCCCCGGCGTGCGGCCCTGCGCAAGCTCGGTGTACACCTCGGCCACGAACGCGGTGTGGTAGAAGAAGCCCAGGCCATCGAGGACAAGGTGCGAACTCTTGACCAGGTACAGGCTTTCCGCCTCTCCCGTGCGCAGCAGTGCATAGCGCATGAGAGGGTTGTCCACGGATTCCTCGAAAAAGGCGTCCGCGTAGTCCCCGGCGGCCTGTTCCGGGTCCGCCGCGCCGCGCAGGTCCAGAAAGCGGAAATCCACGTTCTCCGCCCCGCCGACGACGAACTGCGGCTCGTCACCGTCCGCGCACAGCGTGGCGCCCGGCAGGGGGGTGTGCCGCAGCACGATGCGGATGGCCTCGCGCAGCCGTTCCGGGCAGACGGCATTGGCGATGGGAAAACTGCCCCGGATGGACACTTCCGCATAATCCGACAGTGATGTCCGACAAGCCAGCCAGAGTTCCTTCTGGCAACCGGTAAGCGGAACGATCTCTGCCAGCCCGTCATCCATCACGGCGTCTTTCATGGACAACCTCTCTATGATGCGAGAACTACCCCACCTCCCAACTTGTTGGCAAGGTTAACCTATCACTTTGGGCTGTACCTGCCCCCACCTATGATGTATCCCTACGGCGATACGAAAAGGTGAATGCTCACGGGAGGAAGCCCTACCGGAAGGAGCATGCGCCACAGCGGATACGGGGGCAGCCCCCCATGCGCCAGCCGCAAGTCCGCGCCGGTCCCGCTCCGCCGCGCCATCCGGCCCCGGAGCTTCTTCCGCCGGACAGACAACGGCAGACATCTTCGGTACAGGTACGTCACCGCGCCATACATCCCCCCAAGCCGATATTCCACCACGACACCGCGACGCCGACCTCACGTGCCCGGTACACGAGGAATCCATGATGCATGCCGACATCGACTGGACGCAGCTCGACTGGAAGAGGGAACTCGCCAACAGCGTCGTCAGCATCGACCAGCTTCTGGAGCACGCGGCCTTCGCCCCCGGGGAGGAGGCGGCCATCCGCGAGGTCGCGCAGGTCCATCCCGTCAACATCCCCCGCTACTACCTGAGCCTCATCGACAGGTCCGACCCGGACGATCCCATCCGCCGCATGTGCTTTCCCAGCGCCGAAGAACTGGTCGTCGCCGGGGCCATGGGGGAGACCACGGCCGACCCCTACGGCGATGACAAGCACGACAAGGGCAACGGCGTGCTGCACAAGTACGACTACACCGCCCTCATCGTGGCCACCGAATGCTGCGCCATGTACTGCCGCCACTGCTTCCGCAGGCGCATCGTGGGGCGGCCCGACGGCAGCGCGCGGCGCGACTTTTCCGGCGCGCTGCGGTACATCGCCGATCATCCGGAGATCAACAACGTCATCCTGTCCGGCGGCGACCCGCTGATGCTTTCCACCCCGGCCCTGCGCACCATGCTGGATGGGCTGGCCGACATCGGCCACGTGGATTTCGTGCGCATCGGCTCGCGCACCCCGGTCACCTACCCGCTGCGCCTCTTCGACGACGGGCTGATCGACCTGCTGCGCGGCTTCAACGGCCGCAAGGCCCTGTACATCGCCACGCACTTCAACCACGCGCGCGAAATAACCCTCACCGCCACGGAAGCCATCCGGCGGCTGCGCGACTGCGGGGCCACCGTGAACAACCAGGCGGTGCTGCTGCGCGGGGTCAACGACACCGCCGACGGCATCGTGGCGCTGATGAACGGCCTGCTGCGCATCGGGGTGAACCCGTACTACCTCTACCAGTGCATGCCCGTTTCACGCGTGCGCCACCACTTCCAGATTCCCCTCCGCCAGGGCATCGACATCGTGGACCGGGCCAGGGCCAGGCTCAACGGCTACGGCAAGCGCTTCAAATACATCATCGGCCACGACGTCGGAAAACTCGAAATCTGCGGCATGTCCGGCGACAATATCGTGCTCAAGCAGATCCACGCCCGCTCCGGGCACGACGGCCAGGCCTCGCGCATCATCATGCAGGAACTGGACGACAACGCCGGGTGGGTGACCCTGTGACCGGGCGCAGGCCATGCACCCTGCGGGACGACGGGGCGGAACCCGCCCTCGCCCGCCCGCCCCGCGCCGCGCGGCCGGAGGCTCCCGTGGCGGAGCGCCCCGTGGCGGACGCGCCCGCGCCCCACGGGGCCACCACGCTGTTCTGCATTCCCCACGCCGGGGGCAGCGCCGCCTATTACGCCAGGCTCGGCCAGTGCCTGCCGGAAACGGTGGCCTTCCGCCCCCTGGAACTGCCCGGCAGGGGCCGCCGCCACCGCGAAGCGCCGCACACCAGCATGGAAGCGCTGACGCACGACCTTTTCCGGAACATCCAGCCCGTGGCGCAAACAGCCCCCTACGCCCTGTTCGGCCACAGCATGGGCGCGCTGCTGGCGCTGCTGTGCGCGGCGCGGGCGCGGGAAAACGGCATGCCGCTGCCAAGGGCGCTGTTCATTTCCGCCGCCTCGCCCCCCGGCTGCCGGGAACGGCCCCCGGTGCCTCCGGTGGCGTCGCTGTCGCCCCGCAAGCTCTGGGAATGCGTGGTGGGCATCGGCGGCGTGCCGCAGGGCATTGCCGCATCGGACGAATTCCGCCGGTATCTGGAACCGGTGCTGCGGGCCGACTTCACCGCGCTGGAAGCCTGGCTGCCCGCGCCCATGGAACCGTTGCCCGTGCCCGTCACCGTGTTCAGGGGGCACCGGGACGTCATCACCGACGACATGGCCCGCCAGTGGCAGCGGCTGACCACGGAAGAACTGCGCATCCGCATCTTTCAGGGCAACCATTTCTATTTGCAGGACAACTGGGAAGGCTTGGCGTCCTGCATCGCCCACGCCTGCGGCGCGGCGGCCGCATGACGGCCCCCCGGACATTTTCCGGCTGCCGCCTGCCGCGGGTGGACGATGCCGTGCTGGTCTGCGTGGGGGTGCGGCTGGACGGGGACGCCACGGAATGGATCGCTGCGGCGGCGCCCTTCACCACGGAGCGCGAGCGCGCCCATGCCGGGCGCTTCGTGCACGCCGTGGACGCCGCCAGGCATCTGGTGGGCAGGGCCATCGTGCGCCGCACGTTGATGGCGGACCGGCGCACGTTGATGGCGGACCGCCGCACGCTGGCGGCGGACCTGGATTTTCCGCGCACCCGGTGGGGAAAGCCGGTCTGTCCCCCCCGCCACGCCGAGGACGGACAGGACACGAACGGCGTACCGGCCGTCATCGATTTTTCCATTTCCCACGCCGGGGCCATGGTGTGGGCGGCATTCTGCCGGGCCGGATGCGTGGGCATCGACGTGGAAGAGACGCGCGTGCGACGCCATCCGCGCCCTGCCCGCCACGGAGCGCGCCGCCGCCTTCTACCGGTGCTGGACCCGGAAGGAGGCCGTGCTCAAGGCGCTGGGCAGGGGCCTGAGCCTGCCGCTGCACGGCTTTCAGGTGCACACCGGGGCCATCGGCGCGGACTGGCTGGTGTCCCTGCCGCGCGAAGACGCGCAGGCGGGGGACGGCGCGGTCCCGGCATGGACCACCCGCGACATCGACGCCGGGCCGGGCTACCAGTGCAGCGTCGCGGCCCGTGCGGCGCATCTGCCCGTCGCGGTGCATCCGGTGGAAGACGATGCGGCATGAGCGGCCCGCCGCGCCCGTCGGCCACGCGGGGCCGGGGCCGGGTATGGACGATAATGCTTTTATCCTGTTACCCTGCGTGCAGCCCCCCGCTAGACGCGGCCTGCACCTGCAACGGAAACCGTATCCGCCCATGAACAGGACCATCAGTGCCCTTCTCCATGCCGTTGCGGCGCTTGGCTGCGCCCTGCTGCTGTGCCTGGCCGCCCGTCCGGCGCACGCCGCCAGCGCCACGGAGGACGCCGCGCGGCCCGGCCCCCGGCCGCCCCGGAAGGTGGCGGCGTACTTCGAAGCCGGTCCCTACTGGGAATTTTCCCTGCTGCGGGAACAGATCATCACGGCGCTGAAGGAACGGGGGGTGCTGGAGCGCATCGACTTTCCCGAAGCCCTGCACGTCAGCCCCGGCTGGGACGCCACGGAGGACGCCTACCGCGACGCGGCCCGCAGGCTGATGCAGGACCCGTCCGTGGACGTGATCCTGGGCATGGGCACCGCCGCCACCAAGGCCCTGCTGGCGGAAAACAACGGCAGGACGCCCATCATGTCCATCGACGTGGCCGACCCGGTGGGGGCGGGCATCGTGGACGCGCGCACGGGCCGGACGGCGCCCAACCTGACCATCCATTACGTCAGGGACAAGTGGTACAAGGTCTTCGCGCTGTTCCACGAAGCGCTGCCCTTCAAGCGGCTGGGCATCATGTACCACGACAGCCCCGAAGGGCTTTCCTACTCCAACGTGCACGAGGCGCGCGAAGTGGCGCGCGAACGCGGCTTCACCCTGGTGGAGTACCCCGGCCTGGACAAGGCGGAAAGCGGCGCCACCTGCGCCCAGGGGGTGAACGAACTGCTGGGCCGGGGCATAGACGCCTTCTACATTTCCGCGCTCAACTGCTTCGACTGGACGCAGGAAAACCCCCAGCCCATGTTCGACGCCCTGGCCAGCCACGGCATCAGGACCTTTGCCCGCGACGGCAGCGTGCACGTGCGGCGCGGGGCGCTGATGGGCCTTTCCACCCTGGACTACGTGCCCCTGGGCAGGTTCTACGCCGACCGCATGGCCCAGCAACTGGGGCTGCTGCCCCCCACGGCCCAACTGGAACGGGAAGCCTACACGCCCAAGATCACGCTCAATCTGGTCACCGCAAACAACCTCGGCATGGACATTCCCCTGCTGCTGCTCATTTCGTCCGACGAGATATTCGACGCCACGCTCGTCGGCACGCACAACGCGGCCATGCCCCGGTAGATTTTCCACAAACCCTGCAACCGATCACAACGAGGCGACGACAATGGCTAAAAAGACCATGGATGCCCAGACTGATGGTGTTGAAGGGCAGGAAGCCCTTGCTGCGGAAGCCGCCGAAACCGCCGAAACGGCGGAAGCCGCCCCCTGCGGCTGCCCCTCGGAATGCGACATCGACGCCATCATCCGCAAGCGGGTGTACGCGGCCATCGGCATCGGCTTCATCCCCGTGCCGCTGGTGGATTTCGCGGGCCTGACCGCCGTGCAGTTGGAACTGATCCACGCCCTGTCCAAGGCGCACGGCGTGGAATTCAGGAAGGAACGCGTCAAGTCCATCATCTCCTCGCTGTGCGGGGGCGTGCTGACCACGGCCAGCGTGCCGCTGGCGGCCTCGCTGTTCAAGAGCATCCCCATCATCGGCCTTACGGCGGGGGCGGCCACCATCAGCATCATGGGCGGGGCCTCCACCTACGCGCTGGGCTGGGTGTTCGACCGCCACTTCCGCAACGGCGGCACGCTGAAGAACTTCGACTCGCAGGAAGCCAAGGCCTACTTCAAGACCAAGATGGACGAAGGCAAGAACCTGGTGGGCCGCATGAAGCAGAAGATCGGCAAGGGCCAGCCGGAAGCGGCCGCGCCCTTCCGGTGGCTTTTCCGCATGGTCCGGCCAGGCCGGGACCACGGAACCGCAACGCCCGAAGCCCTTCGCCGCGCCCCGCCGGACGGCACGCACCTGAACCCCAAGGCTTACGGACTTCATGCTGCAACTGAAGGAATCGCACTTTCTGAAGCTGCTCTGGACGCAGGCCGGCGACGAGGGCGCAAGGCTCGTCGCCGCGTGCCTGGCCTCGGGGGTGATGCAGGGGCTTGCCGTGTTCACCGTCCTGCAGGGGCTGGAACAGCTGTCCGGCGACGGCATACGCTTCCACACCTTCCTAGCGTTCCTGCTTTGCCTGGGGTCGTTCTACTTCCTGTTCCGGTACATCACCGGCCGTTCGGCGCAGATCGCCCTGCGCGGCATCATGGAATGGCGCATGCGCATCGCCACCAAGCTGCGCGGCATCTCGCTGCTGGAATACGAACGGCTGGACAAGGGCCGCATCCAGGCCGCCCTGCTGGACGGGCGGGACATGGTGGTGGAGGCCGCGCGCATGCTCATGGCCTCTGCCGCCAACACGGTCATGATCCTGGTGGCCTGCGTCAAGATGGCCACCGTGTCCCTGGCGGGCACCCTGGGGGTGTTCGCCTTCATGACCATGGGGCTGCTGGTGTTCCTGCGGCTGATCAACAGCGTGCAGGCCCAGATGGGTCCGGCCATGCAGGCCGACATGCGCTTCAGCGGCAGCCTGCGCGACCTGCACAAAGGGTTGCAGCAGCTCAAGGTGCACAAGCCCAAGACCACCGACCTGTTCGGCGGCCAGATCATCCCCGGCCTGGACGCCGCCTCGGACGCGCGCGCCCGGACCGAGCAGCGGCACGCCCTCGGCATCTCGTTCTTCGCCATGTTCAACCTGCTGATCCTGGGGCTGGTGCTGTTCCTCATGCCCGGCTTCCTGGGCCTCGAGCCGGAGGAAACCTCCACCCTGCTGGTGCTGTGCATGTTCAGCCTCAGCCCGCTGATCAGCCTGGTCACCTTCGTGCCACTGATGACCAAGGTGGAGATGAACCTTCAGGAACTGGCCAGCGTGGAGGCCCGGCTGGACGCCGTGACCGAACCCTTCGAGCGGCGGGGCGTGGAGGCGCGCTGGCAGCACGCCGACCCGGACGTGCCGGGCTTCGAATCGCTGGCCATGCGCGACATCCGCTTCGACTACCACGACCCCAACGGCATGCGGGTCTTCGGCATCCGGGTGGACCAATTCGCGCTGCGCAAGGGCGAACTGGTGTTCATCCGGGGCGGCAACGGCTCCGGCAAGTCCACGTTCATGAAGGTGCTCTCGGGCCTGTACGCGCCGCAGACGGGCGACATCCACCTCAACGGCGCGCTGGTTTCGGACATGCACATGGAGGCCTACCGCAACCTGTTCACCGTGGTGCCCACCGACTACCACCTGTTCCCGCGCCCGCTGGGGCTGCACGTTTCGGCGGAACGGCTGCACGGGGTGCTGCGCGCCATGCGCATGGAGACCAAGGTGCACCTGCTGGAGGACGGTTCGTTCTCCACGCTGGACCTGTCCGCCGGGCAGCGCAAGCGGCTGGCCCTGGCCTGCGCCCTGCTGGAAGGCCGCGAGGTGTACCTGTTCGACGAGGTGGCGGCGGACTTCGACCCCGCCTTCCGCCGTCATTTCTACGAGGAACTGCTGCCCGGCATCACCCGGCAGGGGGGCACGGTCCTGGCCATCTCCCATGACGACAGGTACTTCCACGTCGCGGACAGGGTGCTGACCATGCGCGAGGGCGTCTTTGCCGACGCCGCGCCCGACGCCGCCACCGGCGATACCGGCGATACCGGCGGAACAGGTGGGGGGACGGCATGAGACCACGCATCTTCGCAATGGCGGTCCTGCTCTGCCTCTGCTTCGTCCTGCCATCGACCGCGCGGGACCTGCGGGGTAATTCGAACATCAATTTCGTGCGCGAACTGTACAGAAAGGTCAGCGCCACCATCCCTTCCGTGGTGAACGCGAAAGGCAACGAGGAAGCCATACGCAGCAGGCTGAAATGCTACGAGGAATACCACGAATACTCGCAGCGCATCCACATCTGCAACAATGCGTACACCAAGAAGATCGTGCGCCTGGCCCGCGAGTCCGTCCGTTCGCGCCCCAGCCTTGGCGAGTTCGCCTACAACGTGAGCATGTGCCCGATATTGCACAACCTGTGCATGGGACAGACGGAAAATGACAAGGAGCACTGCATCCTGTTCGAAAGGCAGTGCATAGACTACACGCTCGACACCTTCTGGCGCGGCGCCGCCCAGTACACGCAACAAACCTACCGGTTGGATCAATGAACAGACTCTTCACCGATCTGCGCGACAGGGTGCGCCGGAACCGCGTCAGGCTTGTGTGCATCGGCGTCGTCACGGCGCTGGTCATCATCTTCCTGTGGCCCAGCATGGTCATCACCATCCGGCCCGGCGAACTCGGCGTGCTGTATTCGCGCTTCTTCGGCGGCACCATCCTCGACAGGACCTACGAGGAAGGCATCCACATCATCCAGCCGTGGGACATCCTGTACGTCTACGACGTGCGCGTGCAGGAAGAGACCCAGAACATCGACGTGCTGACGGTGGACGGCCTGCCCATCAACGTCCAGGTGTCGCTGCGGTACCAGCTGATCCGCGACAGGCTGCCCACCCTGCACCAGAACATCGGCCCCAACTACCGCAACAAGATCGTCATTCCCATCATGACCTCCGCCGTGCGCCAGACCATCAGCAACTACAGGCCCAACGACCTGTACTCCACCGCCCGGCAGGAGTTGCAGGACCAGATGCTGGTGGACGCCATAGAGGAAATGGGCCGCATTCCCATCATGATCCACGGGTTCGTGGTGAAAAGCATCACCCTGCCGGAGGTGCTGCGCAAGGCCATAGAAGACAAGCTGGTCGCGGAGCAGAACTACCTGCGCTACAACTACCTGCTGCTCGAAGCCACGCAGGAGGCCAAGCGCAAGGCCATCGAGGGCCAGGGAATCCAGCTGTACCAGGAACTGGTGAACCGCCACATGACGCAGGACTTCCTGCGCCATGAAGGCATCAAGGCCACCCGCGACCTGGCCGCGTCGCCCAACGCCAAGATCGTGGTGGTGGGGGGCAGGGACGGCCTGCCGCTGATCCTGAACACCGAAACCCAGCCCG
>JALHHV010000154.1 GCA_022837365.1 Desulfovibrio sp.
CGCAGCGGGCATTTGTCGTAGCAGGTGCGGCACAGCACCGTGCCCACCCAGTTGTGGCAGCGGTTCTTGAGCAGCACGGCCATGCCCATGTCCGCCCGCGCCATGTCGCGCACCGGACGCAGCGCGCCCGACGGGCACACCGGCGGGCACTTCATGCACAGCCAGCAGGGGATGGATTTGGCATGGATGTACGGGGTGTTGCGCACCCGGCCCAGGAATCCGGCCAAGCGCCCGGCGGCCATGCGGATGGACCCGTACGGGCACGCCTCCGCGCATTTGCCGCAGTGGATGCACCGGGCGCGGAATTCCGCCTCGGCCCGCGCGCCCGGCGGCCGCAGCAACCCCGAGGACATAAGGCCGGATGCCGGGAGCGCCCCCCCGCCGTCCGGCGGTTTGGAGGATGCGGACACCTCAGGCGCTCCGGTGCTTGCCTTCCCACGGCGGACACTTGATGGAGCCGCCGTCGGCCAGTTCATCCTCGTAGGTCAGGTAGGCGAGGTCCACCGACAGCACGCCCTCCCACGCCGCCAGCCGCTTGAACTCCTGCTCCATGCAGTCCGACGCGGCCTCCAGCACCGCCACCATGCGGCCTGGAACCTCCGCGCGCTGCACCTCGGCAATGCGCGGGTCCACCGCCAGCCGCGTCCATACCGCTTCCGCCGCGTCCGCGTCCGTCTGCACCAGAATGCCTGCTATGGCCATGATGCGCTCTCCATTGAAAAGTTTTGGAGGAGGAGGGAGGGGCCGGGGGAGGAAGGGGGTTCCTCCCTCCCCGTTATCTCTTCTCCCGCCGTGCCTACGCCTTCCGTATCCGCGCCGCGCAGATCTTGTATTCGGGCTCGCGCGAGATGGGGTCGGTGGCGTCTAGGAACAGCTTGTTGACCAGCTTTTCCCTGTCGAAGAACGGCACGGCGATGAGCCCGGTGCGGCACACGTCGCTGACGCGCGCGGGCAGGGTCATCTTGTCGCGCCGGGTTTCCACCACGCAGGCGTCGCCGTGGGCGATGCCGAGGCGCGTGGCGTCGTCGCCGTTGATCTCCACGAAGGCCGAGGGGTTGGCCTTTTGCAGTTCCGGCACCTTTCCGGTCATGGTGGCGGTGTGCCAGTGGTCGATGACGCGCATGGAGGTCAGGTACAGGGGGTATTCGGCGTCGGGTTCCTCGGCCGCGCCCTGGTAGGGGCGCATCCACAGGGCGGCCTTGCCGTCGGGCCTGCCGTAGAAGAAGAACTTGTCCGGATGGTCGGCGGGCACGATGGGGTCTTCGCCGCGCACGTAGCGCAGCCGGGTGCCGGGGTGCTTCTCGTGGGGGCAGGGCCAGATGAGGCCCGATTCCTTGCGCAGCCGTTCGCGGGTCATGCCGTAGAAGTCGTAGGTGGTGCCCTTGCTGACGGCGCGCCATTCATCCCACACGTCGGCGGCGTTGCGGAAGTTGACCAGCTTGGGGTCCACGCCCGCGCGTTTGGCGAACTCCACCAGGGTGTTGACGGTCGGGCGGCAGCCCTGTGGCGGCTCCACGGCCTTTTCGATGAGCGCGTAGCGGCGCTCGCCGCAGCCGTACACGCCGTCGCGCTCGCACCAGAAGGCCGGGGCCAGCACCAGGTCGGCGTAGCGCAGGGTGACGGCATCGGGGAACGCCTCGATGACCGCGATGAACGCGTCCGGGTGGCTCATGGCCTTGTGGACCTTGTTCAGGTTGGGCAGCGTGTGGGCGGGGTTGGTCTCGCAGATCAGCAGGGCCTTCACGTCGCCCCGGCCAAGGGCTTCGAACAGGGCCACGGTGTGGTAGCCGGGCTCGGGGGCGATGGTGCCTTCGGGCACGCCCCACAACTGCTCCATTTCGGCGCGGTGCTTGGGGTTGGGGATGGCCCGGCCCGCGGGCAGCAGGTGCGAGAGCGCGCCCGCGTCGCGCACGCCGCCGCAGGCGTTGGGCTGCCCGGTCAGCGAGAAGGGGGTTGCGCCGGGGCGGCAGATCTGCCCGCTGATCAGGTGCAGGTTGTGGATCAGGTTGTTGGCCCACACCCCGCGCACCCGCTGGTTGATGCCCATGCACCACAGCGACGTGGTGGCGGGCGATTCCGCGAACAGCCGCGCGGCCTGCCAGATCTGCTCTTCCGGGATGTGGCAGATGCCCGCCACCTTCTCGGGCCGGTAGTCCTCCAGGAACGCCTTGTAGTCGTCGAAGGTGCAGTCCTTGCCCTCGTTGTCCTTGAAGGCCACGTACTTGCCCCAGAAGCGGGAGTTGTCCAGTTCTTCGTGCACCATGACCCAGGCCATGGAGTTCATCAGGGCCAGGTCGGTGCCGGGGCGGAAGGCGATGTGCAGGTCCGCGATGCGCGAGGTGTTGGTGCGGCGCGGGTCGGCCACGATGATCTTGACGCCGGGCGTGGCCTGCTTGCGCCGCGCGATGCGCCGGAACAGCACGGGGTGCGCCTCCGACGTGTTGGACCCGATGATGAAGAAGCACGAGGCCTGGTCGATGTCCTCGTAGGTGCCCATGGGCTCGTCCTTGCCGAACGAGGTCACGTAGCCGCCCACGGCGGATGCCATGCACAGGCGGGGGTTGCCGTCCACGTTGTTGGTGCGCAGCCCCGCCTTGAAGATCTTGCTGGCCAGGTACGATTCCTCGGTCAGACACTGGCCCGAGCCGTAGTAGGCCACGGACTTGGGACCGTGGGTGTCGATGGCCGTGCGGAACTTTTTCGCCAGCAGGTCCAGCGCTTCGTCCCAGCCGATGGGCTCCAGCGAGCCGCCCTTGGTCCTGCGCACCATGGGGCTGGTGACCCGGTCGGGCGAGTTCAGCACCGGAATGAGCAGCGCGCCCTTGAGGCACAACAGGCCCTTGTTGTGGTTGTCCGGGTCGCCCTTGATGGCCACGGCCTTGCCGTTCTTCACGCCCACAAGCACTCCGCAGCCGGTGCCGCAGTAGCGGCATACGCCCTTGACCCAGGTGTCGGGCTTTTCGTCCTGCTGGGCCGCCGATGCCGGCAGCGGCGCGCCGCTGACGGCGGCCAGCGCGGCGGACAGGGCCATGTAGCGCAGAAAATCGCGTCTGGTGCATTCCATGGTGCTCTCCTTGCTATGGGGGCATGGTTGCAACGCAGGTTTTTTGTTCGCGGGCAAGGAAAACAAGCCTGACATCAGGGAGTATACTCTTGTGGTATTCGACCTGGGGGCAGGCGACGTTTGACGAAGCCGGCGGGCAAAAGGACGCGTTGCGGGCATGCCCTAGTCCAGCGTGGTCTTGGTGGTGGCTTGCCGGTTGACGTAGGCGTCGCCGTGCATGGGGTTCTGGTGGTTGGGGTGGCACGCGGAACAGTTGCCGCGCGTGCCGAACTTGGCCTCCATGCGGTCCATGCTGGGGGCATGGCAGCGGGCGCATATCTCCACGCCGGGGGAGCGGTTGAAGGCGATGGCCCCCTTGCCGTCGGGCTGGCCGTGGCAGGTCTGGCAGCGCACCAGGGTGATGCCGTGCTTGCCCTCGTACCAGTCCTGGGCCACGCGGGGCGTGGATTTCACGTGGCAGCCGTAGCAGTCGCCCATCTTTTCGGGCGCATCGAGATGTCTGGCCGCCTCGCAGCGCACGCCGGGAAAGGCCAGGCGCACGTACAGGAAGAACGCGGCCACCAGCAGGGCCAGGCCCGCCAGCGCGACGACCGCGCGGTTGCGCAGCAGCGGGTGGGACAGGATGGACGTTGACCGTGAGGTCGGCGTGGTTCCCGTCGGATCGGGCGTCATGGCGGACGTCATGGGCGTGCCTCCTTGAGCTTGGCGGCGAATTTGGCGTTGGCGGCCAGGCGCTGGTCGAAGCGCGGCAGGTGCGCCATGTTGCGGTGGCAGCCCGCGCAGCCACTGCGGGAGATGCCGTTCTTGCCCTCGTAGTTCTCGTGGGCCAGGCGTCCGGTTTCAGACACGGCGCCGTCGTTCTTGGCGTTGCGGGCAAGGTCCTGGTGGCAGGCGCGGCAGTTGGCGTCATCCACGAACCGGCGCGCCATGGGCTGCATGGCGGCCCGGTCCAGGTCCTCTCCCTTGCCGCCGTAGTGGGCCCAGATGTCCTTCACGCCCAGGTACGTCTTGGCGGCGACCATGCGCACAAGGCCCGTACCGGGGATGTGACATTGCGAACACCCGATGGGGGCACCCTTGGCGTCCTTGGCGTGGGACGAGGCGTCCAGTTCCGTCTGGTAGACCTTCATCTCGTGGCAGGACATACAGAACGCGGTGGTGGACGTGGCCTTCACGCCGTAGGCGCTCGCGCCGAGGGCGACCACGGCCAGGCCCATGGCCATGATCCAGAAACTTCGGGAACGGGGTGGCATGCGCATGCCTCCGGCTGGGGGTTGGGGGATTGCGAGCCCCATTGTGAAAGAATGCACAGCAAGAGGCGGGCCAGCATGCAAGTAATCGCTAACATGCCGTAACAACGCGGATTCATGATGCAGGGGCCGCGCCGGTCAGTCATGTTTTTCTGAAAGACTGTCAGCTATTTCTGAAAATTCGTGTTTTTCGTACAG
>JALHHV010000579.1:0-676 GCA_022837365.1 Desulfovibrio sp.
CACCAACTGGCTGAGCATGCGCGGGTCCAGCGCGGGTTCGTCGCCCTGGATGTTCACCACCACCGCGTCGTCGGGCAGCCCCTTGCCTTCGGCGTCGCGCAGCAGGCAGGCCGCCTCGTACACCCGGTCGGTGCCGCTTGCGTGGTCGGGCCGGGTCATCACGAAGGGCACCCCAAGCCGGTGCGCCGCCTCGGCGATGCGTTCGTCGTCGGTTGCCAGCACCACCTCGCGCAGTTCCGGACAGCGGGCCGCGCGGCGGTACACATGCCAGAACATGGGCATGCCCGCGATGTCGGCCAGCGGCTTGCCGGGAAAACGGGACGAGGCGTAGCGGGCGGGAATGATGCCGTAGCAGGAAGGGGATGCCGTCATCTCGTCGGGTGGCCGCCGGGCGGCCTGCGGTTGGGGTGCGGAGTCATTGGAACGAGACTCCGGGCGCGAAACTTTCGGACAGTAACCGAAAACCGCATGCCGGGAAAGCGTCTTGTGCGTGTTTTTGCATCACCCCGGAATGTCTGACGAAAATGTAAAATTTGGGGGCCGTGCATGGTGCGCCGCCGCCCATGCCGGCCAGCCGGTGACCGCCGCCGCCTGCCGGTGCGCGGCGCGCGCGGTTGACCGCTCTCTTCAGGTGTAGCATAACTCCGCTTCTCGCGCGGGCAAGGCCCGCCCCCCC
>JALHHV010000579.1:691-1321 GCA_022837365.1 Desulfovibrio sp.
ACCGGGACAGAGCCGGGCGGAACCTGACGCACCTGACCAATTCCAGACCCATTCGAGGACCATTGCCGTGAGCAGCAGACTGGAACGCGAGGCCGCGCGCCGCCGCACCTTCGCCATCATCAGCCACCCCGACGCGGGCAAGACCACCCTGACCGAAAAGCTGCTGCTGTTCGGCGGGGCCATCCAGATGGCCGGTTCGGTCAAGGCCCGCAAGGCCGCCCGCCACGCCACCTCGGACTGGATGGCCATGGAGCGCGAGCGCGGCATTTCCGTCACCACCTCGGTCATGCAGTTTCCCTACCGCGACCGGGTGGTGAACCTGCTGGACACCCCCGGCCACCAGGACTTTTCGGAAGACACCTACCGCGTGCTCACCGCCGTGGACTCGGCCCTGGTGGTCATCGACGCGGCCAAGGGCGTGGAAGCCCAGACCCGCAAGCTGATGGACGTGTGCCGCATGCGCGCCACGCCGGTCATGACCTTCATCAACAAGATGGACCGCGAGGCGTTGCACCCGCTGGACGTCATGGCCGACATCGAGCAGCACCTGCGGATCGAGTGCGCCCCCATGACCTGGCCCATCGGCATGGGGTCCAGCTTCAAGGGCACCTACGACCTGCTGCACAAGCA
>JALHHV010000155.1:0-5558 GCA_022837365.1 Desulfovibrio sp.
ATCCGGGTCCGGCGTGCGCCGCGCGCACGGCATTCGTGAATTTTTCTAGATTTGCCTAGCAGACTTGGATGGCGATTACAAGACACCGCATCGTCATGGGTACAACGTGGGCACGACCTAGACATGACCTGGGCACGGCCTGGGCACGACGAAGCCGGATTGCCGCGCGATGCCTGCGCGTTGCCGGGGCATTGCCGGGTTGCGCCGTCCCGTCCGGTGATGCGTGCGCGTGCGCACGGTGTCCGGCAGTTTCCCGGCTGACGCCACGCCCATGGCATGCGTGCGTCATGATCGTAGCATGATCGCACCATGATGGCAGCATGGCCGGGCCCCCTCCGGACGCCCCGCCAACCCCGCTGCGCCCCCCTTGCGACCGGTTCCTCCCGTTTTCCCCCGTGTACGGTGTGCGCCTTCGGCCCGGATGCATCCGCACCCGACGCAACGCCCACCACGGAGGATTCACGCCATGACGGCCACCACCACGCCGACCTTGCCGCCGACGCCACCCGGCGCGGTCCCGCCGCCCTTGCCGCCGTGCAGGCGGAACTGGGCCGCCGCGACCTGTTCTACCTGCTCACCCGGCTCATGGGCCGCGCGGACATGGACCGCGACTGGCTGTTCGAGCGCTGCCGCGAGGTGCAGGCCGCGCCCGACGGGCACCTGGACCTGTGGGCGCGCGAACACTACAAATCCACCATCATCACCTTCGGCCAGACCGTGCGCGACATCCTGAACGACCCGGAGATCACGGTGGGCGTCTTTTCCCACTCGCGGCCGGTGGCCAAGGACTTCCTGGGCCAGATCAAGCACGAGTTCGAGCACAACGACCTGCTGCAACGCCTGTACCCCGACGTGCTGTGGGCAGCGCCCCGGCGGCAGGCCCCGGTGTGGTCGCTGGACAAGGGCATCGTGGTGCGCCGCCGGGGCAACCCCAAGGAGGCCACCGTAGAGGCATGGGGGCTGGTGGACGGCCAGCCCACGGGCAAGCACTTCCGCCTGCTGGTCTACGACGACGTGGTTACCCGCGAATCGGTGACCACCCCGGAAATGATCGCCAAGGTCACGGAATGCTGGGCGCTGTCGCTCAATCTGGGGGCCAGCGGGGGGGCGGCCGTGCCGCGCATCCACCCCGCCACGGCCGACGGCGCGCCCGACGGCTCTCCGGTGCTGCTCTCCCCGGCGGCGCTGGCCGAAAAGCGCCGCCAGATGGGACCCTACGTGTTCGGCTGCCAGATGCTGCTGAACCCCGCCGCCGACACGGCGCAAGGCTTCCGCGCCGAATGGCTGCGCCGCTACGTGCCCGGTCCCGCCAGTCCCGCCGGTTCCGCCGGTCCCGCCGGTCCCGCCGGGGTACGGCCCGCGTCCCCCGCCGCATCCCGCCTTGCCCGATGGGGCCACTGCAACCGCTACCTGCTGGTGGACCCGGCGGGCGAACGCAAGAAGGGCAGCGACTACACGGTGATGCTGGTGGTGGGCCTGGCCCCGGACGGCAACCGCTACCTGCTGGACGGGGTGCGCGACCGCCTGAACCTTACCGGGCGCGCCGCCGCGTTGTTCCGCCTGCACCGGGCGTGGCGGCCGCTGGCCACGGGCTACGAAAAGTACGGCATGCAGGCGGATATCGAGCATGTGCGCGCCGAGCAGGAGCGCCGCAACTACCGCTTCGACATCCTTCCCCTGGGCGGCCCCATGCCCAAGAAGGACCGCATCCGCAGGCTGGTGCCGGAGTTCGAACAGGGGCGCATGCTGCTGCCCCACCGCCTGCCCTTCATGGATGCCGAGGGCAAACGGCGCGACCTGGCGCGGGAATTCGTGGACGAGGAGTACCTGGCCTTTCCCGTGTCGCGGCACGACGACATGCTGGACTGCCTGGCGCGCATTCTGGACCCGGACCTGGGTGCGGAATTCCCGGCCCCGGATGGCGCGGAGTCCGGCGGCATGGGTGACCTTGGGAACATGGGCGACATAGGAAGCATGGGGAACATGGAGTACCCCCTGTATGGCTAGCGCCGCATCCCACCATGCCGCACGGTCCCGCCCGGCTGCGCCGCCGGGGGCCTCCATGCAGGCCGGACGCCCCCTGCCGCCACTGGTGCTGCGCTCGCGCCACCCGTCCCATCCCGCTCCGGTCACCGACGCGGAACTGGACCGGCTGTGGACCACCCTGCGCGAGGAAGGGCTGGCTCCGGTGGTGTTCCACGATGGCGGCGTGCGCAGCGCCGCCGGCCTGCGCGGCCTGCTGTCCCCCCGGCGGGCATGGTGCTACTTGGTGCAGGCGGCGGACGTCCCGCTGGCCCTGTGCTGGCTGGACGGCTTTTGCGGCCGCGCGGCGCGCATCCACTTCTGCGTGCTGCGGGCCGGGCTGCCCCGCGCGGATGAGATCGGGCGCACGGTGGTGCGCTTCCTGCTCACCGCGCCCGCGTGCCCGGACGCAGGGGGGCCTTCTCCATCCCCCGGCCGACCGGCCCCGTACCTGCTGGACACCCTGGTGGGACTCACCCCCGCGCCGTATCGCCACGCGCTGGCCTTCGTGACGCGGCTGGGCTTCCGCCGCGCGGCGGTGGTTCCCGGCGGCGCGGTGCTGGCCCGGCCCGGCGGCATCCGCGTCTGCGACGCGGTGCTCACCCTGTGCACCCGCGCCGACGTGGCGGGCCTGCCCGATCCGGCCGGTCCGCCCTATCTGATGGATTGCTGAAGCTCCCGGCCGGATGCCGAAGCCATGACGTGCAACGGGCCGGAACGCATGACGCGTTCCGGCCCTTGATTCCTTTCCTTCCTTCTCTCGCTCTTCCCGCCTACCGGGTGACACCCCAGATATCCAGCCTCGGCCCGGCGTCGAGCAACGCCGTCAGGGGCACGTCCACCTGCTGCGGCCCGGCCGACCACGGCGCAACCTGATACGGGGGAAAATGCACCCGCACCCCTTCCGGCGTCAGCGCGAGACTCGCGTAGTTGTCCGCGTCCGGGCTGGTGCCGCCGCGCAGCATGTCCTCGGCCCGGTCTTCGCCAAGCGTCTCGACCAGCGCGTCGTAACAATACGAGGCCAGCAGGGCCAGCGCGCCCTCGGTATCCGCGAACATGTCCTCCAGGGCCAGACGCGCGCCCGTGGCCATGTCGTAGCTCAGGGTGATGATGTCCAGGTTGCCGTGCGCGCCGCCGGTGTACGTCCAGATGCTGAAGGTGACCGTGGCCGCCCGTGCCGAGGCGCGGGTCACCGCGTAGGTCACCTTCAGTTCGTTGACGAAGCGGTGCACGTTGGGGTCGGGCGTGCCGGTGGCGGGCTGGGCTCCGCCCTCGGGCTCGGCCAGCCCCTGCCGGAACGCGGCCACGACGTGCGCGGCCCAGCGGGCCAGGTCGTCGTCCACGGCGGCCTGCCCAAGGCGGGGATAGCGCACGTCGATGTCGAAATCGTCCTCGCGCAGGGTGATGGAAGCCTCGTCGTCGCGCGGCGCGCCGGGCTCGGCCGCGCCCGCGGGCGCGGCGCACAGCAGCGCAGCCAGCAGTGCGGCCGTCAGCAGCACACGTGCCGGAACGGCACGCCATCCCTCAACCACAGCACATCGTTTACCGTCACTCATGGTTCCTCCCTAACACGGGCCGCCCGCCGCGCCAAGGGCGCGACGGGCGGCAGGGGGATCATGTCATTTCCGATACCGCTCCGGCGGCGCGCACGCTACACGCGAAGGCCGTAGCGCAGGTCCAGGAAGCTGCGCGGACGCAGCAGCAACAGGCCGGAGGCCAGCGCCACGTAGATCAGGCTGAACCAGATGTGCAGCCTGTCGGGCACGTGGGGCAAGCCCATGGCCGCTTCCACCGGGGCCTGGATGAACGGCGACAGGAACTGGATCAGGAACAGGCCGAACAGCGCCATGGCCCCCGGCATGCCGATGCGCATGCGCAGCAGCAGGCAGATGGCGAACAGCGACTGCGCCGCCGTCAGCAGGATTTCGTTCATCTGGTGCGAATCCATGGGAATGGGCGGATTCACCGAGCCGGACGAAACCGCGTACACGCCGGGAATCATGCCCACCAGCAGGGTCCACTGGTTCAGCTTGGACGAGATCAGGCTGCCCAGCGCGATGCTGGCATGCCCCCGCATGGCGAACATCAGCGACACAATGAACTCGGGCGCTTCCGAGGCGATGGGCGCAAGCCACTGCACCAGCAGGAATTCGTTGATGCCCAGCACCTTGCCCGAGGCCACCAGGCTTTCGCTGAACAGTTCCGCATCCGCCAGGATGACCACGGCGGCATACAGGAACAGCGAAAAGGTCGCCAGGCGGCGGCGGTCCTTGGACAGCCGGGCCAGCTTCTCGGCCGGGCCTTCGGCCTCGAACTCGGTGCAGGGCCTGCGCGAGACGATCCAGATGTACCACCCGTACATCGAGACCAGGATCACGCCGTCGTACCACGCCAGCGAACCCTTGATGGGAATGAAGAACGCGTACGCCGTGGCCATGGCCAGGAAGAGCAGGTCGGTGCGGCGCTCGTTCTCCACCTCCACCGTGCGGCGGTAGCGCATCCAGCACACCAGCACGATGGCGCTCCAGCCCACGCCGATGAGCAGGCGGTTGGCCCCGGTCATGTTGGCGATGGCGTAGTGCGCGTACTCGCTTTCGGGGTACTGCCCGGCCATCCACGTGAAGTACATGTCCACGGCGTACTCGGGCAGCACGGCGATGAGCGCCACCACCGCCAGGGCCAGGGTCTGGGGAATGTCCAGCTGCGCCACCTCGCAGGCCCACATCAGCATGAACGATGCGGCCAGGATGGCGCCGCCGGTCACTCCCGCCATGACCAGCGGGCTGATTTCCGGATGCAGGGCCCGCATGGCAAGGCCCGGCAGCGTGGCCAGCACGGCCAGCAGAAAGGGGTACCAGTCTCGGAACGCGTTCTTCACGTGCAACCTCTCGGATAGATTGAGCTTTTTTGATTTTCCGGAGGTCGAATACAAAAAGGCGAGACCCCCGGCATCACTGCCGTGAAGGTCTCGCCAATTGGTCCGGTTTGCGGGTCCGTCCCAACGGCAACGCCAGGCGCTTGCGCCATGCTGTTGACGTTGCCCTTGCTGGCTACTCCCCTTACTGCGCCTGAACATACACAGCGTCGACCCGCCCGTCAATCCCCCCCCGTGGCTCGTGCCCATGCGGCCGCCATGCGGGCCGCGCCCTCCCCGCGCACCCCTTTACAGCGCGGCGCGCCGGGCCTATGTCTGGCCCCGAGCCAAACCAGCAAACGGAGTTTCGCCATGCATGTTCATGTTCCCAGTGGTGTGTGCAGCAAGCAGATCCAGTTCGACGTGCGCGACGGCATGCTGCACGACGTGCGCTTTGCCGGGGGCTGCCCCGGCAATCTTGAAGCCCTCGGCCGCCTGCTGGACGGCATGCCGGTGCAGGACGCCATCGACAAGCTGATCGGCATCACCTGCGGCAACAAATCCACCTCCTGCCCCGACCAGTTGGCCAAGGCCCTGGCCGACCTGCTGGACGGCCGCCCGCTGGCCGCCCCGATGCAGGCCGTGGGCTTCGGCCTGAAGCCGCTGAACCCCTTCGGCTAGG
>JALHHV010000155.1:5577-7155 GCA_022837365.1 Desulfovibrio sp.
CAATGCAAATACTGATCATCCTCTCCAGCGCGGACCCGGAAATCCGCTGGAACACCTTCCGCTTCGGCAACTTCCTGCTCGAAAAGGGCGAGGACGTGACCATCTTCCTCAACGGCCCGGCGGCAAACTACGCCGCAGGCGACGGTCCCTCGCTCCCCATCCGCGAACAGGCCCGGCTGTTCGCCCTCAGCGAGGGCGTGCTGGCCGCCTGAGGCAAGTGCCAGGACATCCACGGCGTGGATGCTGACGACACGGTGGCCCGGGGCAACCAGCAGTTCCTGTACGACGAGATGCTCAAGGCGGACAGGGTGCTGAACTTCTGACGCCGACGGGGGGCCGGGGCGGCCAGCCGCCTTGGCCCCCGTTCCTTTCGCGGTTCCTTCGGGGCTCCGCCATGCGGTCCGCCAGCGCCGCGCGGAAATGCCCGTTGACAGCCGCACGGGGCGGTCATAAGACGCGGGTGCGGCCGCCCGGAGCGGCCATATCCGGAGGATTCCATGCCCGTCCGCACCCCGGCCCGGCCCGCCCATTGCACCGTGCGCCCCGCAAGACCCGCCGCCCCGCTGGCGCCGGGCCTGCTCGGCCTGCTGGCCGTCCTGCTGCTGGTCGCCTGCGCGCCGCGCATCACCGACGACGGCGCCCAGCCTTACGTCAGCCCCCAGCCCGAACGCATCTACCCCGGCCCCGTGCCGGTGCAGGTGCTGGACCGCTTCCTGCTGGCGTCCTTCGCCCAGCGCCACCCCGACGCCGCGCAGCGCGCGGGCCTGGTAGTGCTGCCCGACGGCCGGGCCGAACCTTCCGGCGACCTCGTTCCGCAGGACTACCAGCCGGAATCCTACGGCCTGGAACTGGCCCTGCGCCTGAACCTGCGCTCGTTCCCCTCGCTGCTGCCCGGCTTCACCGACGATTCGCGGCGCACCTTCGCCTCGCCCAGGCAGTGGACCGTCAGCGCGCTGGACCGCACTTCGCTCAACGTCTTCTCGCCCGACCTCGTGAACACGCTGGTGGTCTTCGCCACCCTGGACTGGAACTCCAACGGCGTGCGCGACTGGCTGGCGCTGCTCACCCAGAAGACCCCGCACGACGAAGGCTTCTACCTGGGCTACTGGCTGGTGGTGGAAGACCCCGCGCCCAAGGGGCTGTTGCAGGCCCGGCTGCTGTCGCTGGACGAATACCGGGGCATCGGCCAGCCGGTCACCCGCACCGGCGAAGAGGCGCGCGCCTTCCTCGACAGGCTGCTGCGCGAGCAGGTGCTGCCCGCCTCGCAGGAGGCGGCGCGCAAGGCCGCCGACGAGGCCGCCATCAAGGCCATCCTGAAGAAATAACCGGGAAACGCGGCGCAGGCCGCGCCGGACACCCCAAAACGCCCGCCGGGCACCATTCGCCATGCACCGCACCCGTCCCCATGCCGCCCAGCGTTCCGCCGCCCCGCGCGGCCTTGCCGCCCTTGTCCCGCTACTGCTGTTGCTGGCCCTTGCCTCGGGCTGCGCCCTGCAACCGGTGGAGGTGGTGCGGCCCGACTCGTTCCGCAACTACGCCATCTACCTGCGCGACGAGATGGTGCGCCGCAACATCCTG
>JALHHV010000156.1 GCA_022837365.1 Desulfovibrio sp.
CGGGATGTCGAATTCCTGTTGCAGGTACTTGGCCGCCCTGCCGCCCTCGTAGGGGTTGAGGGCGATGGTGCCCATGGCGTTGGCCGTGCCCCGCAGGTCTTCGATGGTGGTGTTGCCGTGGGCCACGTGGTTGCCGTGGGGCATCAGCGGCGCATCGAAGCTCTCGATCTCGAACAGCACCGTGGCGTCGATGCCCATGGCCGAAACCAGGTGCTTCAGTTCGGTCACGTCGCCGGGGTTCACCCAGCCGGTGAGCAGGTTCAGCTTGCCGTTGGGTTCGGTCTTTTGGGCGAAGTGGCTGACGAAGTCCTTCACCGCCACGTCGTAGCCGCTGACCATGCTGCCCACGAAGCTGGGAGTGTGGATGGGGATCAGGTGCACCTCGCGGCCGGGGTATTTTTCCTGCAAGAGCCCGGCGTTCAGCTTGGTGACCACGCCGTCGATGTCGTCGCCGATGACCTCGGTGGAGCAGGTGGAGATGATGGGCACCACCTTCACGTCGGGGTAGCGCATCAGCAGCACGTCCACGGCTTCCTCGACGCGGCCGCACGCGCCGAACACCGCGCCGTCCTCGTGCACCGAAGAGGAGGCGATTTCGAAGCTCTCCTTGAAGTGCTGCGAGAAGATCAGGCGCACGAACATCACGCAGCCCTGGCCGCCATGAACGATGCCGATGCATTCCTTGATGCCGATGCTGGCGAACTGCGCCCCCGCCGGCTGGCAGGTGAAGATGGGGTTGATACACCCCGGGCGTTCCTTTTCCTTTATTTCGCAGGCCATGGAGGTCTTCCTTCTAGTATTTCTGGTCCGTCAGTTCGAGGTTCAGCGAGCCGGTGACGGTCAGGAACTCAATGCGTTCATGCAGCCCCTGCATGAGTTCGGCGATTTCGTCCCTGCTCATGTCCGCCAGCCACGCGTAGCGGGCGCGGAAGGCGTCGGCCATGCACACGGCGTCCACCCAGTAGCAGCGGGCCTCCGGGGTGGAGATGTCCACCGGCTCGCCGCACAGAAGCTGCCTGGTCCTGGTCAGGATGCCCTCGTTCTGGCGGGTGCGGTCCCAGGCGCGGGAATGGAACTGCCACAGGCATTTCTTCATGATGTAGTCGACAAGCTGTTCGGTGCGGTCCTTCATGACGTCGTCCCTCATTGCGTCGCCCATGGTGGTCGTCTCCCTGTCACACCGCGTCACACCGCGACGGGCTGCGGCTCGAAGGTGGGATAGGTCTTGCCCCGCAGGTCCACGAGGCTGTCGTACTTGCCGGTGTAGGGCCGCATGTTCGGGTCGTTGCGCACCTTATCGGGCAGGTTGGCGTCCGACAGCATGCGCCGGGTGACGAAGCCCTTGTCGGTGGGGATTTCGTCCTTGCTGATGTCCAGCTTGGACAGCTCGTGGATGGGCGAGTAGATGGCGTTGTAGATGTCGCGCGCAAAGCGCACCCAGCCCTCGAAGCCTTTCCATGGCCCGTTGTGGTAGGCGTGGGCGTTCAGGTAGGGCACGCGCACCTTCTTGGCCACCTCGCCGGGGCGCTTGCCGGTGAAGATGATGTCGGGCTGCAACATGTCCAGGGCTTCCAGCCCTTCCAGTTCGTTGGGGTCGTCGATGGCAAGGGCGCCTTCCTCGCAGCGGGCGATGCCCTTTTCCATGTCCCCCTGGTGGCCGAACTTGGTGTACACCGACACCACGTCCACGCCCATTTCGTCGTGGATGACGTGGGCCCAGTGCCACAGCTTGGAACCGCCGGGCCACAGGCACACCTTCTTGCCGGTCAGGCGGGCCCTGTACCAGTCCAGTTCCGGCTTCCAGCGGGCGGTTTCCTCTTCGATGATGGCCTGGGCGCGGTCCTCGATGCCGAAGAACAGCCCGATCTTGCGCAGCGAGGTGCCCAGCGGTTCGAAGCCGAAGCCGTCGATGTCCAGGCGCGGCGTGCCGTAGCGCTGGCGCAGTTCGTTGCAGATGTATTCCGCCGACCGGGCGCATTCCAGCACGTTCAGGTGGGCCAGGTGCATGCCGCGCAGGCCGTCGTACGAACCGTTGCCGGTGAAGGTGGACAGGACCTGGATGCCCATGCGTTTGAAGTAGTCCTGCATGACCTCCTGGTCGCCCTGGATGTTGTATTCGCCCACGTAGTTGATCACGTAGTCGCTGGTGATCTCCGGCTCGAAGGTGCCCACCTTCTGGTTGATCCAGGCGATGTTGATCTTGTGGTGTCCGCCCGACTGGCTGGGGCCGCCGAAGCCCGGCGAGTTGCACACGAAGATGTCTACATCGGGCATTTCTTCCATCACTTCCTGCGCGATGGCGTTGATGTCGTCGCCGATGAGGGCGGACGCGCAGGTCTGGTAGATGGTCATGTGTTTGATGTGCGGCACGGCCTTGAAGCTGTCGATGATGGTCTGCTTCAGCAGCTTTTCCGCCCCGAACACGATGTGCTTTTCCTTCATGTCGGTGGCGAAGGTGTACTTGAGCTGGAAGTTGTCGTTGTCGCTGATGTAGCGCTTGGTCTGCCACGTGTCGTAGGTGCAGCCCACGGGGCCGTGGCTGAGGTGGATGACGTCCTTCATGGGCGTGCCGATGACGTGCTTGGCGCCGCAGTAGGCGCAGCCGCGCTCGGATATGGTGCCCGGAATGGTGTTCAGGTAGCCGAGAGGCAGCGCGTCGGCCAGCGTTTCGCCGGGCCCCTTGATGACGGCGTGCTTTTCACGCTCGGGTATGCATTCGCTGCATTTGAAAAGATGGTACGGCATGTTTCGTTCCTTTCTGTCTCTACGGGCGATGCGGACGCGCTACAGGATGGCGCTTTCGCCGTGTTCGTCGGTGCGGACGCGCAGGGCGTCATCCACGGGGCAGATGAATATCCTGCCGTCGCCGATCTGCTCGGTGCGGTTCACCGCCACGATGGCGTCGATGACGGCATCGACGCTGGCGCTGGGCACCACCAGCGAGATCATGCGCTTGGGCACGTACTTCATCTTGCGGAACTTGCCCTGTTCCAGAACCTTGGGGTTGATTTCCGTGCCGATCTCGCCAGCCAGGCCCTGCTGCTTGCCCCGGCCCAGCACCGGCACGGCGGTCAGGCAGGGAAAGCCCAGCCTGTCCAGCGCTTCCTTTGTCGCGCCCATCTTCTTGGGGCGGATGATGGCGATGATCTCCTTCATGGCGCCACCTACAGGCCCTTCACGCCGGTGCGCACGGTAAGCGCGTCCTCGACGGGAGAGACGAACACCTTGCCGTCGCCGAAATTGCCCGTGTACGCCTTGCACTTGATGAGCGTGAGGATTTCCTCGACGTTGGCATCCTCCACCACCATGACCAGCATGGTGCGGGGCAGTTCGTCGTAGTGCACGCTGCCCACGGTGATGCCCTTCTGCTTGCCGCGCCCGAAGGCGTGGATCATGGTCATGGAGGCGAAACCCGCCTCGGCGAGGCCGTCGGCCACGGTGTCCGCGGCTTCCGGCCGCACGATCGCCTTGATCATCTTGAGAGCCATGGAATCGCTCCTTGCGGTCTGGGTGGGGCGGGTTGCGCCGTTACGGGGTGGGGCTGGGCGGCGGTCTAGTCGGTGATGCCGTACTTGATGACCATGGCCTCAAGCTCGTCCATGGTAAGCGGCTTGGGGATGACGAAGTCGGTGTTCTCGATGATCTTCTGGCCGAGCATGCTGTATTCCAGCGCTTGGTTTTCGGCGGCGTCGAACTCCGTCACGGTCTTCTTGTTGAATTCCGCCTTCTGCACGATGTTGTCGCGCGGCACGAAGTGGATCATCCGGGTGCCGATGGCGGCGGTGAATTCCTCCAGGAACTCGCGTTCGCGGTCCACCTTGCGGCTGTTGCAGATGACGCCGCCAAGGCGTACGCCGCTCTGCTTGGCGTACTTCAGCAGGCCCTTGCAGATGTTGTTGGCGGCGTAGATGGCCATCATCTCGCCGGATGCCACGATGTAGACTTCCTGCGCCTTGCCGTCGCGGATGGGCATGGCGAAACCGCCGCACACCACGTCGCCGAGGACGTCGAAGAACACGTAGTCGAGGTCTTCGGTGTAGGCGCCAAGGCTTTCCATGAGGTCGATGGCGGTGATGACGCCGCGTCCCGCACAGCCCACGCCCGGTTCCGGACCGCCCGATTCCACGCAGCGGATGTCCTTGAACCCGGTCTTCACCACCTTGTCGATGGTCACCTTTTCAGCGCCCTGCTCGCGCAGCACGTCCATCAGGGTTTCCTGCGGCTTGCCGCCCAGGATGAGCCGGGTGGAGTCGGCCTTGGGGTCGCAGCCGTGGATAAACACCTTCTTGTCGTGGAAGTGGGCCATGGCGGCTGCGGTGTTCTGGGTGGTGGTGGACTTGCCGATGCCGCCCTTGCCGTAGATGGCGATCTTTCTGGTCATGATGGGCCTCCGTTTTGGGAATGCGCTGCGGTGGCGATGCGTGGGGATTGCGCATCGGGTACGCCG
>JALHHV010000157.1 GCA_022837365.1 Desulfovibrio sp.
TTCCCAGTCGGCGGTGCCGGTCTGGTGCCACAGTTCCACTCCGGCGTCGCGCAGGGCGGGCAGCGCGGCCACCACCGCATCGTTGACGGCGCGGGCGCCAAGGCTGCCGCCCATGACCAGCAGGCGGCGCGAGTGGACGGAACGCGGGGCGTCCCCGGCTCCGTGGGCCTCGTCCCTCGTATCTTGGGCCGCCCCGGCTGCGACGATGGCCGCGCGCACCGGGTTGCCGGTGGCCACGCAGCGCCGCGCGGGGAACACGCCCGCCGTGTCCGGCAGGGACAGGAACACCCGCTGCACCACGTGGCCCAGCAGGCGGTTGGTCAGTCCGGGGATGGCGTTCTGCTCGTGAATGGCGGCGGGCCTGCCGCACAGCCGCGCGGCCAGCACTCCGGCGAAGGCGGCGTAGCCGCCGAAGCCCACGGCGATGTCCGGGTCGAACCGGCGCACCACGGACACCGCGCGCCACACGCCAAGGGCCATGGCCCCGGCGGCGGCCACCGCGCGCAGGCCGCGCCCCATCACCCCGCGCACCGGCAGGCCCACATACTCGAGCCCGGCGCGGGCCGCAAGGTCGGCCTCCGGCCCGTATTTGCCGCCCAGGAACAGGATGCGGGCCTTGGGATGACGGCGGGTGATCTCCTCGGCCACGGCCAGCGCCGGGAAGATGTGCCCCCCGGTTCCGCCCGTGGTGAGGATGACGCGGCGCATGGTGTTTCCTCCGGTGTCTCGTGCGGTGGTGAAAACGCGCGAAGGCACGCCGTCAGCGTGCCGTGCGCGAATAGTTCAGCAACAGCCCCACGCAGGTCAGGGTGGTCAGCAGGCTGCTGCCCCCGTAGCTCAGGAAGGGCATGGGCACGCCCTTGGGGGGCGCCACGCCCATGACCACCGCCATGTTCAGCACGGCCCCCAGCAACAGCACCAGGGTCACCCCGAAGGCGGTGAACCGGTCGCGCAGATCGTCCTGCCGGGCGGCGATGCGGAAGCTCCGCCAGAACAGCATGCCCATCAGCACGAAGACCAGCGACATGCCGATGAAGCCCAATTCCTCGCCCAGCACGGCGATGATGAAGTCGTTGTGCGCTTCCGGCAGGTAGAACAGTTTCTGGCGGCTGGCGCCGATGCCCACGCCGGTGATGCCGCCGGACCCCAGCGCGAACAGCGACTGCACCAGCTGGTAGCCGGAATCCTGCGCGTCGGCGAAGGGGTCGAGGAAGGCGGTGAACCGGCGGAAGCGGTACGGCGAATGCACCACCAGCATGACGGCGCCCGCCACGGCCGCCGCCCCGGACACGGCCAGGTAGAAGAACCGCGTGCCGCCCACCAGGCACATGAAGAACAGGATCATGGCCAGCACCGCCGCCCCGCCGAAGTCGGGCTGGCGCAACAGCAGCGCGCAGAACACCCCGGTCACGGCGAACGGCGGTATGACCCCCCGGCTGAAGGTCTTGATGATCTCCTGCTTGGTGCTCATGAAGTAGGCCAGGTACAGGGCCAGGGCGATCTTGGTGAACTCCATGGGCTGCACGGCCACGGGTCCCACCTGGATCCAGCGGCGCGCGCCGTTGACCTTGTTGCCCAGCGGCGTCAGCACCAGGATGAGCAGGATCAGCACCCCGAACAGGATGGGGTATTGCAGCTTGTACAGCAGGTTGCGCGGCATCAGCGCGGCGGTGAACAGGGCCACGCCGCCCACGCAGGCGAACATCAGCTGGCGCTTGAAGAAGTAGTACTTGTCGCCGTTGAAGCGCTCGGCCACGATGCCGCTGGCGGACAGCACCATCAGCAGACCGATGCCCAGCAGGGTCAGGGCGATGGCGAACAGCCACCAGTCCACGCCGTTCTGCGGGCCGTGCTCGCCGTGGGCGATGCCGCCGAAGCTGCCGTAATGGCCGGACCCGTCGTGCCGCAGGTCGGCCAGCGCGGCCGAGGGATGGGCGTCCGCTTGCGCGCCGAACCTCATGGCAGGGCCTCCACCGCGCGGCGGAAGGCGTGGCCGCGCTCCTTGTAGTTGGCGAACAGGTCGAAGCTGGAGGTGGCCGGGGCCATCACCACTGCGTCACCGGGCCGGGCCAGCGCGGCGGCCTCGGCCACGGCGGGCTCCAGCGTGTCATGCCAGGACATGGGCCAGGACATGGGCCAGGACATGGGGAAATCCCCCTGCCCCAGCCACGCGGCCTCGAAATGTTCACGGCTGGCGCCAAAGCCCACCACGGCCCGCACCCGCCCGCGCATCAGCGGCAGCAGGGACGCAAGGTCGCCCCCCTTGAACTTGCCGCCCACCATCAGCACCACCGGCCTGTCGAAGGCTTGCAGCGCCACGCGCAACGCCTCCACCGTGGTGCACTTGGAATCGTTCACCCACAGCACGCCGTTCCGTTCGGCCACGGCCTCCAGCCGGTGCTCCAGCGGGGCGAAGTCCGCCACGGCCCTTTCCGCCGCCTCGGCCGTCACGCCGAACTCGCGGCAGGCCTGCCATGCGGCCTCGATGTTGGCCTGGTTGTGCCCGCCCAGCAGGCGGGTACGCGGAAAGCGCCTGGCCCCGGCGTCGAAGAACAGCGTGCGGGCCTTGGGCGCGCGGGCGGCCACCAGGTCGCGCACGCCCTCGCCGAAGATGGCCAGGTCGCCCTCTTCCATGCACCGGAACAGCCGGAACTTGGCGTCGATGTATTCCGCCATGTCGGCGTGGTAGTCCAGGTGGTTCTCGCTGATGTTCAGCAGCATGGCCACGCGCGGGCGAAAGGTGGTGCACGCCTGCAACTGGAAGCTGGAAATCTCGATGACCAGCGCATCCACGCGCGGCCCGCCATCCGCCACGGACAGCACGTACTCGCTGAGGGGGGTGCCGATGTTGCCGCCCAGGAACACCGCAAGACCCTGCGCGCGCAGCATGGCCGCGCACAGCGAGACCGTGGTGGTCTTGCCGCTGGTGCCGGTGACGGCCAGCACCGGTTCGTCGGCAAGCTGCCGCCAGGCAAGCTCCATCTCGGCCAGCACTTCGGGCGCGTCCGGCCCTGTCGCAAGCAGGGGGCGCAGCGCGGCCACGGCCATGCCGGGGCTGGGCACCACGGCCCGCGCGCCCTCGAACTGCGCCGGGGAATGGTCGCCGGTGGCGATTTCCACCCCGGCCCCGGCGGCCCAGTGCGCGAAGTCGGCGGGCACCCCGTCGGCGTTGCGTTCCAGCAGACGCACGCGCGCGCCCATGCGGTGCAGCAGCCGCGCGGCCGCCATGCCGGAGCGGCCCGCGCCCACGACCACCGCAAGATCGCCCTTGCCGATGGTCCGCGCCATGTGCTTGTCGCAGGTCATTGCCGTATCCTTATCCTAGCGCAGCTTCAGTACCGACAGCGCCATCAGCCCCAGCAGCGCCGACATGATCCAGAACCTGATGATGATCTTCGACTCGGGGATGCCCTGCAATTCGAAGTGATGATGCAGCGGGGCCATGCGGAAGATGCGCTTGCCGCCCGTGAACTTGAAGTAGCCCACCTGCAGGATCACCGACAGGGTTTCCACCACGAACAGCCCGCCCACGACGAGCAGCAGCAGTTCCTGCTTGCACAGCACGGCCAGGAAGCCCAGCGCGCCGCCAAGGGCCAGCGAGCCCACGTCGCCCATGAACACTTGGGCGGGATAGGCGTTGAACCACAGAAAGCCCAGGCTCGCCCCCACCAGCGCCCCGCAGAACACGGTGACCTCGCCCACGCCGGGCACGTAGGGCACTTGCAGGTAGCCGGACATCTGCACGTTGCCCGCCACATAGATGAACACGGCGAAGACCATGCCCGCGATGATGGTGGGCCCGATGGCCAGGCCGTCCAGCCCGTCGGTGAGGTTCACCCCGTTGGACGAACCCACCATGACCGTCACCGCGAAGGGGATGTACAGCCAGCCCAGGTCGGGCGCGAGGCCCTTGAAGAACGGAAAGGCCAGCCGCGTGGAGTACACCGGCTCGCTGACCACCAGGTACATGGCCACGGCGGCCACCGCCACCTGCCCCGCGAACTTGGCGCGGGCGGACAGGCCCTTGTTGTTGCGGCGGCGGATCTTGATGTAGTCGTCCAGAAAGCCCACCAGCCCGAAGCCCAGGAAGATGAGCATGGTCAGCCAGACGTACTTGTTGGTCAGGTCAGCCCACAGCAGCACGCTGACGGACAGGGAAAAGGCGATGAGCAGGCCGCCCATGGTGGGGGTGCCCGCCTTCTGCACGTGGCAGGTGACGTCCTCGTGGATGTGCTGGCCGCACTTGATGCGTTGCAGCCATCCGATGAACCACGGTCCCATGAGGATGGACAGCAGCAGCGCCGTCAGCAGCGCCCACACCGACCGGAAGGTGATGTAGCGGAAGACGTTGAGGACCGTGAATTCGGAACTGAGGGGAAACAGCAGGTTATACAGCATGGCGCCCCCCGGTGGTGCGTGAGGAACCGGCCCGGC
>JALHHV010000580.1:0-665 GCA_022837365.1 Desulfovibrio sp.
GCAAAGGCGCAGAGAAGGCTTTCAAAAGCAGAGAAAGGCACTCCTGAACGGAAGAAAGCCCGGAAGATCGTTGCACACGTCCATGAACGGATCGCCAACAGACGGCTCGATTTTGCTCACCAGACCTCCCGGAAGGTGGTGGATCGGTTCGGTACGATCGTGTTTGAGGAGCTGAGGCCATCAAATCAACGGTTCTGTGATATAAACTCCCCGTTTCTTCCCGGTATTACGCGACGGGGACTATAAACCCAGTTTGCTCATGGCGTGATGCCCTCCATAACCACGGCGGTGAAGCGTCTTTTGTGGCTGACCAGCCGCCACCTAGGGAGGGAGGGGAGGGGACGTCCCTTCCCCTTGTCTCCGCGTGTCACCGGGAACGGTATTCAGGCAGCGAGTCGATCACCCCCACCGCCCGGCCGCTACCGCGGCCTCCTCCCGCCTCCTTCATAGGGGGGGCGGGCAGTAAGTGGCGATAGTCCGGATACCGTGCACGGGAAGGAAACGGGATTTCATGGAGATTTCGGTGAGACCGATAAGAGCCTGCTTCCTACAGGGCACCGTATCGATGGGGAATCGCCCCGTGGGGGAGGCGGCTCGACGGGGAGGGGGATGGAACAGCCTGCCGCCCCTGTCTCCTGTGTCCCACCGAAGACGTCTTTCCATGC
>JALHHV010000580.1:719-1234 GCA_022837365.1 Desulfovibrio sp.
AGCATCTTCATACAGATCCCGGTCACCCCCCCGGAATCTGTCCATGGACTGGACACGGAGAGGTTTATCAAACCAGTGAGGCATTGGTTTGATGGCCTCGATCTGAATATCACAATCATGCAGAAGAACCACCATCTGGCAAAAAGCATTGCAGATGCCGCCTGGAGTATGTTCATCACGATCACATAGAGCAAAGCGGAGGATGCTGGCTCACGCGTGATCCTGGTCAACCCCGGAAAACACGTCTCAGATGTGCTCCGGATGTGGGATGATCGTCGCCAAGACGCTCTCTGATCGCGTCCATTCCTGCCCGTATTGCGGGCTGGTGATGGATCGCGACCAGAACGCGGGCGTTCAACATTATGAGATTGGGGCTGCAGTCTCAGGGATAACATCCCAGGATGCCCCCGACGAGGGGAAGGGGAGCAGTCACCGCATCAGGCTGGAGACCTGCCAGACGCTCGATGCCACTGGAGGGCTTACCCTGACCCTACCTGATATGTCCAGAAAAGAGG
>JALHHV010000581.1 GCA_022837365.1 Desulfovibrio sp.
ACGCCGGTGATGCCCAGCACCGACACCACGTACACGTAGCCGGACGCCACGGCGGCGTATTCGGCCATGCGCTCTTCCGTGGTGTTGGGGCCGACAAGGGCGATGAGGTCGATGCCCCGCGCGGCCAGCAGCGCGCGCATCTCCGCGTCTTCCTCCAGCGGCAGGTCGGGCACGATGAAACCCGCAACCCCCGCCGCCGCCGCGTCCGCCGCCAGGTTTTCCAGCCCGTATTGCAGGAACGGGTTGTAGTAGCCCATCAGCACCAGTTCGGCGTCGTAGCGGCCCGCGCGGGCCTTCAGGCCGTCCAGTATCCAGCGCAGGGTCACGCCGTTCTCCAGCGCCCGCAGCGATGCCGCCTCCACCACCGGGCCGTCGGCCACCGGATCGGAGAAGGGCACGCCGATCTCGATGATGTCCGCGCCGCCGCGATCAAGGCCGTCCATTTCCTCCCAGAAGCGGTCCAGAGTGGGGAACCCGGCCGTCAGAAAGGGCACCAGCGCGGGCCGCCCCGCCGCGTTGGCGGCGGCCACGCGGGCTTCCAGCCGCGACACCGGGGCCTCGGGCAGCATGTCGTTCATGTCGGTATGAATGGCCGCGCTCATGCCAGCTCTCCTTCGCGGAACAGCACTTCCCGCACGATTTCCATGTCCTTGTCGCCCCGGCCGCCAGCGCGTGCGACGATTCCAGCGCGGGGATGATGCCCTCGCGCCGGGTCAGGGCCTGGAAGGCGTCCAGCGCCTGGCTGTCGGTAGCCATGCCGTACTGCACGCGGCCCACGGCCCCGAGGTGGGCGTGCTCCGGCCCCACGCCGGGGTAGTCCAGCCCGGCGGACACCGAGTGCGACGGCTCGATCTGGCCGTCCGCGTCCTGCAACAGCATGGTCTTCTGGCCGTGCAGCACGCCGGGACGGCCCAGGTTGATGGGCGCGGAGTTGTAGCAGCCCGGCTCGCCGGTGCCTGCCGCCTCCACGCCCACCATGCGCACCGCGGCGTCATCCACGAACGGATGGAACATGCCGATGGCGTTGGAGCCGCCGCCCACGCAGGCCACCACCATGTCGGGC
>JALHHV010000158.1:0-6754 GCA_022837365.1 Desulfovibrio sp.
GCCCCGGAGCGGGCGAACGGCCCGTGCGCATGGGGGGGCACCCATGCGCCGCGTGCCGCGCCCGAAACGTCAGCCTGCCACCAGTTCCCGCGCGCCCGCTCCCGGCGCTCCCACGCAGGCGGGCAGGCGCACCGCCACCGTCGTGCCCCGGCCCACCTCGCTGGCCAGGGTCACCTCGCCGCCGTGCAGCCGGGCGATGGCCCGCGCCAGGGTAAGCCCGATGCCCAGCCCTTCGCGGTTGCGCGTCATGTACCCCTGCGCCTGGTAGAAACTTTCGAACACCCGCTCGCGCTCCTGCGCGCCGATGCCGATGCCGGTGTCCGCCACCTCCACCACCACCTCGCAGGCCATGCAGCACGCGTCGTCCGCCGCGTCCGCCAAGCCCGCATCCGATCCCGCCCCCGCCCCGGCCGCGCCGCGCGGCGGGCGGCAACGCAGGGTCACCATGCCCCCCTGCCTGTTGAAGCGGATGGCGTTGTGCACCACGTGCAGGAACAGTTCGCGCAGCAGCCCGGCGTTGCCGCGCACCGTCACCGGCGCGGCCCCCGCAGGCACTGGCCCCAGCACCACCCCGTGCGCGGCGGCAAAGGCGGACAACTCCTCCAGCACCCCGGCCAGCACCCGGTACACGTCCACCGGCGCGTCGGAGGACTCCACCCGGCCGCCCTGCACCTCCGCGAAGCGCACCTCCTCGGCGTCGGAATCGCCCCGGCGGCGCGCCTCGTCCAGCAGGACGTCGCCCAGTCCCAGGATGCCGTTGAGCGGGGTGCGCATCTCGTGCGAGATGATGGCCAGAAAATCCTGCTTCAGGTGCTGCACCCGGCGCTGCATGCTGATGTCGTGCAGCACCAGCACCCGGCCGCCGTCGCTCAGGGGCGAGGTGGCCACCCGCACCATCCGCCGGGGCATCCCTTCGGGCGAGGGCAGTTCCAGTTCCACCACCCGCGCGCCGTCCATGTCCGGGAATTGTCCCGACGCCGGGCCCGCACCCGGTGCGGAGTCACCGGACACGCCGGGCAGTACGGCCGCCGCCCCCGCCTCGCCCAGCAGTTCGTGCAGGGGGCGGCCCTGCACGTCCGGCGGGGGGCGGTCCAGCATGGCGCAGGCCGCCGTGTTCACGCTGACGGCCATGCCCGCCGCGTCCACCGTGAGCATGCCGTCGGCCATGGAATCGATGACCGCGCGCAACCGCTGGTTGACGGCCTGCAACTCCGCGCGCTGGGCCCGCTCCACGGTGTACAGCGCCGCCAGATCCTCGGCGTAGCGCACCGTCTGCATGGATACCTCGCCGCACTCGGCCAGTTCCGCCGAGGCCGCCAGTTCCGGGATCAGCGCCAGCGGGCTGAACGGCTTGGGGAAGTAGTCGTCGGCCCCGGCGCGCAAGCCCTCCTCGCGGTCCAGGGCCTGGCCCTTGGCGGTCAGCATGATGATCCGGCAGCCCGCCGTGGCCGGGTCGTCCCGGATGCGCCGGGTAGCCTCCAGGCCGTCGATCTCGCCGGGCATCATCACGTCCATCAGGATCAGGTCCGGGCGGTGCAGGCGGGCCATCTCCACCGCCTGCATGCCGTTTTCGGCCTGCAATATCTGATAGTTGCCAATGCGCAACGTGGCCTGCACCAGTTCGCGCACCTCGTACTGGTCTTCGGCGATGAGTATCCGTTTCATGGCGTCTCCCCCTTGCATGCGGCGGAATCGGGACCCGTCCGGCGGGGCGCGTCCGGTTCCGGTCCGGCATGCGTCAGTATCGTTCGAAGTCGGCGTCGGACGGGGCCGCGTCGTCCAGGTCAAGGGTCACGCCGGGCTTTCCGGCCCCGGCGACCCGGCCGCCATGGAGCGCGCCGTCGGAAACGGCGGCGGACGAACGCCCGCGCGGCTGGCGGCGTGTTTCCGGCCCGTCCGGACCGCCCAGCGGGGCCGCCGGGGTCACCGACCCGGGCGGCAGGCCGCCGCCCGGGGACAGCCGGAAGAACGCCACGGTCCGGGCCAGTTGCATGGCCTGCCCGGCCAGTTGTTCCGACGTGGCGGCCATCATTTCCGAGGCCGAGGCGTTCTGCTGGATCACCGAATCAAGCTGCTGCACGGCCTTGTTGATCTGCTCCGCGCCCACGCTCTGCTCCTTGCTGCCCGCCGCGATTTCCTGCACCAGTTCCGCCGTCTTCTGGATGCTGGGCACCAGCGTGCCCAGCATGTTGCCCGCGCGCTCGGCCAGGGCCACGCTGGACGAAGACAGCTCTCCGATTTCGGCGGCCGCCGTGCCGCTGCGCTCGGCCAGCTTGCGCACCTCGGACGCCACCACCGCGAAGCCCTTGCCGTGCTCGCCCGCGCGGGCCGCCTCGATGGCGGCGTTCAGCGCCAGCAGGTTGGTCTGCCGCGCGATTTCCTGCACGATGGATATCTTTTCCGCGATGGTCTTCATGGCCCGCACGGTCTGGGCCACGGCCGTTCCGCCCTCGCGGGCGTCCTCTGCCGAGCGCAGGGCGATGCGGTCGGTCTCGGCCGCGTTCTCGGCGTTCTGCTGGATGTTCGAGGTCATCTGCTCCACCGAGGCGGACACCTCTTCCACCGCGCTGGCCTGCTCCGTGGCGCCCTGGGCCATGCTCACCGCCGTCTCCGACAGTTCGCGGCTGCCGGAGGTGACGCCATGGGTGGTTTCCATCACCTCGCCGATGACCCGGCGCAGGTTGGCGGTCATGACGCGGATGGCCTCGGCCACGCTGCCCACCTCGTCCCTGCCGGTGACCTCGACGTCGGCCGTCAGGTCGCCCGAGGCCACCTGCCCGGCCACGTCGCGGATGCGCTGGAGCGGCCGGGCGATGGACCGGCTGGCCAGCAGCCACGCGCAGGCCACCACGACGGCCACGATGCCCAGCGCCCAGCCGGTCACCGTCAGGGCGGCCAGGCGCACCTGCGCGTTCACCGCGTCCAGCGAAGAGATGATTTCGAACGCGCCGTGCACCTCGCCCTCGCGCCAGCCTTCCTTGACGCCGCCGACCACATCATGCTCGCCCTTGGGGTCGCCGTGGCAGAACAGGCATTCGCGGGTCAGCCGGATGGCCCGGAAGTAACGGATGCGGTCCGCCTCGCGCAGGATCAGTTCCTGCTGGCCCGAGGACGAAAGCTGGTCCAGCACCCCGCGTTCCAGGTCCGTGGGCTCGTTGACCGGGTTGCGCGGCTGCCGCTTGGGCACGCGGAACTCGTAGCCCAGCTTTTCCGCGTTGACCCTGGCCATCTTGATGGCGGTGATCACCGGCACCGCGTCCACCACCTTGTCGGGCGGCAGTTCCGCGAAGGGGCGGATCAGCCCCGCTTCGAGCTTGCGCGACATCTCGTCGCGCGCGGCCTCGGCCATGAGCACCACGGCCCGGCTCTGTTGCAGGATGGCCTCGTGCGCGCCCTCGCGGATGTCGCCGATGCGCTGCGCGGCCATGACGCCCGCGATGCACACCGGCCCCAGGACGGCGATGGCCATGATCTTGGCCTTGATCCCGAATGTTCCACGCTTTCCACGCTCGCCGGTCATGGCGTCTCCTTCGGGCCGCGCGGCCCGGCTCACCAACTCGTCAACCCATCCACTCATCANNNGGTGAAGCGCACCGTGGTGCCCACGTCCTTGGCGCTTTCCACCGCCACCTCGCCGCCGTGGGCCTCGATGAGGTACTTCACGATGCTCATGCCAAGGCCCGTGCCGGGTATGCCGGTATTCGAGGCGTCGCCCCGATAGAATTTCTCGAACACCCGCGAAAGCTGTTCCGGACTCATGCCCATGCCGTTGTCGCGCACGCTGACCTCGTGCGCGCCCTGGCCGGGCCGCAGGCGGACCTCGACCACGCCGCCGCCGGGGGAATACTTGACGGCGTTGCTGAGCACGTTGTCGAGCACCTGGGCCACCTTGTCCGCGTCCACCACGGCGGTCACCGGCGTTTCCGGCAGCAGCAGCCGGAACGAATGCCGGCGCGTGCCCACGATGTGCGCGGCGACCTTGCGGCGGATCAGCGCCACCAGGTCGCACGGCCTGCGCTTGAGGCTGAAGCCCTGGCCCATCTCGATGCGGGAAATGTCCAGCAGGTCGGCCACGATGCCGGTGACCAGCGCGGCCTGCTCGTTGATGTAGCCGAGGTATTGGCGCTGCTCGGCCGGGGCAATGTCGTTTCCCATGACCAGCAGTTCCGAGAACCCCAGGATGGTGGTGAGCGGGGTGCGCAGCTCGTGCGCGGCGGTGGTCAGGAATTCGTTCTTCATGCGGTCCAGTTCGCGTTCGTTGGTCACGTCGTGCAGCACGGTGACCACGCCGGCGCGTTCGGTCCGTTCGGTCCGCCCGCCGCGCGCGTCGCGCACCTCCGAAGTGCTGGCCGTGTAGTGGTGCACGCCGCCCGCCTCCGTGGGGCGCGAAAAGCCGAACTGGCAGGGCGCCCCGCCCATGGTGTCGTCCAGGCAGTGCGCCAGCCGCCTGCGCAAGGGCTCGTCCTCGATGAGGTCGGCCACCGCCTCGCCCTCCAGGTCTCCGGGGGCGGCAAGGCCCAGGATGTCCTCGGCCGCCGGGTTGGTCAGCACCACCCGGTGGCCGGGGTCGGTGACCAGCAGCCCTTCGGACACGGAGCGCAGGATGAGGTCGATTTTCTCGCGGTGCGATTCCGCCGTGCGCAGGGCCTGTTCCAGGTCGCGGGTGCGCTCCAGCACCATGTTCTCCAGCCGGGCGCGGTACCCCTGCAACTCCGCCTCGGCGGCGCGGCGCTCGCTGATGTCCTCCAGCATGCCCACGGCGTATTGCAGGTCGCCCTTGCGCCCCCGGATGGCCGCCACGGCCAGGCGCACGGGAAATACCGCGCCGTCGCGCCGCAGGTGCTGCGTTTCCAGAAAGAAGCCGTTGCGCTCTCCCCGGTGCAGTTCCGCGAACAGGGCGCGCACGTCGCCCGCCTCGTGGCCGTGCACCAGTTCCGAAAAGTGCCCCAGGGGCAGCTCCGCCGCGGCAAAGCCGTGCAGCACGTTGAACAGCCGGTTGGTCTTGACGAGGCTGCCGTCCTGATCGCTGATGAACACCCCCAGCGGGGCGTGCTCGAACACGGCGCGGAAGCGCGCCTCGCTCTGCTGCAACGCCTCTTCCTGCTTGCGGCGGCGGCTGACGTCGCGCCCGATGCCGAAGACCAGCACCTTGTCGCCGTCGCGCACGGGCACGGAGACCGACTCTATCCAGTTCTCGCGCCCGTCGGGTCGCAGCCATGAATACACGGCGCTCTGCGGCCCGCGCAGGCCGCCTTCCTCGCGAAGCGGGCGGAAGGGGTCGGGAGCCCTGCGCCCGCCCAGGTATGTCTGGAGCTCGCGCACGTCGTCCACCTCGCGCAGTTCGTCGCGGGTGCGCCCGGCCATGCGCGCGTAGCCCCGGTTGCAGTCCACCAGCCGGGGCGGGCGGCCGTCCTCGTAGTGCTCGTAGACCGAAATGCCGTCCAGCGAATGCTCGAAGATGGTGCGGTAGCGCAGTTCCGCCTCGCGCAGGGCGCGTTCCGCCAAGCGCTGAGCGGTGATGTCGCGCAGGGCCACCAAGGTGGCCGGGCCGTCGTCCCAGGTCACCGGGGCGGTGCGCACCTCCACCAGGCAGGGGTCGCCGCTGCCGCCGCACAGGTCCAGTTCGTCGTCACGCACCGGCACGGGCGACGGCTGGCCCAGCATGTCGGACAGGTCGGGCAGATCGGGCCACCAGGGCTTCCGCGTCCACCACCAGCATGCCGTCCGGGTTGGCGCTGATGATGGTCTCCAGCCGCTGGCGGTGCTGGCGCAGCGTGGCCTCCGCGCGTTTGCGGTCGATGGCGTAGCGGATGGTGCGGCCGATGAGCCCCTCGGCCACCTCGCCCTTGCGCAGGTAGTCCTGGGCGCCGCGCGCCACGGCCTCTTCGGCGAAGGAAGGGCTGGAAAGCCCGGTCAGCACGATGACCGGCAGTTCCGGAGCGTGGGAGACCAGGCTGCCCAGGGTGTCCCAGCCCTGGCTGTCGGGCAGGCTGAGGTCCAGCAGGGCCACGTCGAATTCCCCGCCATCCAGCAGGGCCAGGCCGTCGGCCAGCGTTTCCGCCCGCTCGATGGCATGGGGCAGGCCCGACCCGGCCAGCAGCAGGCTGAACAGCCTGGCGTCGCCGGAGTCGTCCTCGAACAGCAGAATGCGCACCAGCCCCTGGTTCATGCGTGCTCCGGGGTTGTTCCGGACTTCATGCGGCGCGCGGCGGGCGCGCCGCGTCCCGTTCCGTCATGCCGCGCCCCGGCGGGCGTGGCGGCCGATCCCCATCAATCTCCCCTCAATCTCCCTTATGGGGCAGGGTCACGATGCCCATCCAGAAGTGCTCGATCTGCCCCACCACCTCCAGAAACTGTTCCCAGCCCACGGGCTTGGTGATGTAGCAGTTGGCGTTGAGGTCGTAGGCGTTCAGGATGTCGCGCTCCTGCCGCGAGGTGGTCAGCACCACCACCGGGATGGTGCGCAACTCCGGCGTCCTCTTGATCTCCTCCAACACCTCGCGCCCGTTCTTGCGCGGCAGGTTCAGGTCCAGCAGCACGAGGTCGGGGCGGGGCGCGTCGGCGTACTGCCCCTCGCGCCGGAGGAAGGACATGGCCTCCTCGCCGTCCTCCACCACGAACAGCCGGTTGGACACGCGGTTGCCCTTCAGCGCTTCGCGCGTCAGGCGCACGTCGCCGGGGTCGTCCTCCACCAGCAGGATGTCGATGAGTGTTGCCTGATGCATGCCGCTCATGTCCCCTCCTCCCTGTTCTT
>JALHHV010000158.1:6770-11179 GCA_022837365.1 Desulfovibrio sp.
GGCCTGTCCGGCCCATCGGGAATGACGAACCGGAACGTGCTGCCCCGGCCCGGAGCCGATTCCACGCCGATGGAGCCGCCGTGCCGCTCCACGATCTTCTTGCACACCGCAAGGCCGATGCCGGTGCCCGGATAGCGGCCGGGCCCGTGCAGCCGCTGGAACACCCGGAAGATGCGCTCGAAATACTCCGGCTTCATGCCGATGCCGTTGTCGCGCACGTAAAAGCTCCACGCCCCCCCGCCGCCTTCCGCCGCCGCGCCCCGCTCCGCGCCTATGGAGATGACCGGCGGCGCCTCCGACCGGTATTTCACGGCATTGCCCACCAGGTTGCGCAGCAGTTGTTCCATCTGCACCCGGTCGGCGCGGATCATGGGCAGCGGCCCCCGCTCCACGGTGGCCCCGGTCTCCTCGAACAGCAGGCCAAGGTCCGAGAGCACGGTGTCCACCACCGTCTCCATGTCCGTGTCCTCGAACTCCCGCCCCTGCGTGCTGACCCGCGAATAGGCCAGCAGGTCCTCGATCATGTCCTTCATGCGGCGGGCGGCATCCACGGCAAAGCCGATGAACTCGTCGGCGTCGCTGTCCAGCCGCCCCACGTAGCGCCTGGCCAGCAGGTCCAGAAAGCTGGCGATCTTGCGCAACGGCTCCTGCAGGTCGTGCGAGGCGATGTAGGCGAACTGCTCCAGTTCCGCGTTGGAGCGGCGCAATTCCTCGGCCTGGCGCTCCAGGTGCAGATCCGCCTCCTTGCGCTGGGTCACGTCGCGCCCGGACACGTAGACCAGCCCTTCCTCGGGCAGGGCCACCGAGGTCCAGGCCAGCCAGCGGTACGCCCCCTTCTTGCAGCGGAAGCGGTTTTCCACCACCGCGCCGCCCAGGCTTCCCGCCAGCACCGGACGGCTGGCCGCCGCGTCGTCCGGGTGCACGAAATCCAGGAACGGGTGGCCCGCCACCTCTTCCGCCTGGTAGCCGGACAACCGCTCCCAGGCCGGGTTCACCCTGTGCAGCGCCCCCTGCTGGGTGACGATGGCCACCGGGTCCAGCGACAGGGCGAAGAAGCGTTCCGCCTCCTGCTCGGCCCGCTGCCTGCTGATGGCCTCGCGCAGCATGGATGCCCGCGCCTCGCGCGTGGCCACCGTGCCCGCCTCCACGGCGCGGCGCAGGCGCGTGGTGCGCCCCAGCAGCACCACCGACGCCCCCAGGAACACCATCAGCAGCATGACGGCGGCCCCGGCCAGCAGCAGTTCGCGGTCGGTGTAGCGCGACAGCACGTTGCCGCCGAACCAGCGGCGGTACAGCACGTCGTATTCGCCCGAGGCGCGCACCCGGTTCATGGCCTCGTTGATGTCCGCGACGCGGTGTGTCTCACCCTTGGGCACCCCGAACGAATACCGCAGCATACGCAGCTGCGTGCCCGACACTTCCAGCGGAGCCTCGGTGGGCAGGCGGCGGATGATGTGCTCCAGCACGGGTTCCGGCCCCACCAGGGCGTCGGCCCGGCCCCAGGCCACGGCCATCACGCCGTCCAGCGGGGTGGGCACCGCCAGCAGGCGCTGCCCCGGCATGCCTCGCAGGAACTGGTGGCTGGCATGGCCTTCCACCACGGCCACCAGCATGCCTGAAAGGTCGGCCACGCCACGCGGATGCGCGGCGCTGTCGCGCCGCACGTAGATGCGTTCGGACATTTCCAGGGCCGGTTCGCTGAATTCCATCCGCAGCAGGCGGTCCGGCGTTTCCGCCACCAGCGACAGCATGTCCAGCCCGCCGTCGCGCAGGTCGTCAAGCAGGGCCGCCCCGCTGTCGTAGTCGTGGAATACCGCGTGCCGTCCCGCCGCACGGGCCACGGCCTCGGCCAGGTCGCGCGCGAAGCCCGCGGGCACGCCCTCGACCATGTAGCTGAGCGGCGGATAGGTGGTCAGCAGGCCGATGCGCAGTTCCGGCGCGCCGGGGGGCAGCTCGTCGCGGGGCTGCGGCGGTTCCGGGCCGGTGCGCAGCCAGCCGTCCTGCATGGCCCAGGCTTCCGCCGGAACCATCAGGGCGGGGCCGCCCGGCCCATGCGGCAGCAGCAGAAGCAGCAGCGCCGCCACGGCTGCCAGCACGCACCGCGCCAGCAGCCCCGCCGCCGTGTTGTTCCCCAGGGACGGCATGCCTACCGTCCGGGGTGCGCGCCGTGGCCGTGGTCCTCCTCGCCGCCATCCACCGGGGCCAGCCGATAGCCCAGTTCCTGCGCGATCTGCTCCAGCGGCGTCACGTCGCGGGTGGTGCGCAGTATCTGGAAAAACGTCTCCACGCCCAGCTTGGCCCCGAGGTCGAACGGATTCAGTTCGCGCATCAGGGTGGGATAGGGCTTGCCGATGCTGCGCGCCACCTCGCGCGCCTGGCTTCTGCTGCTGAGCACCGCCCCCTGCACCATCCGGGTGATCCACTTCTCCGACATGTTCCCTCCTGCGGCCGCCGTCGGCCGGCCTGCCGGGGGAAATATCAAGAAGCATGCCGCGCCGTGGGCCGGGGCAAGCGGACACGCCACCTCACCCTGCGCCTGCAACACCTTGTATCTGCTGGGGTTGCTCTTTTCAGCGGGGAGCGCTATCTCTCATGCTGTATCCGAAGGTGAGAATCCCGTCTCATGAAATGAGACCGCGTCTCGCCAAACGAGACATGCCCTATTCCCCGCCGCGTCACCGGATGCGCCGGGCCGCGCCCGATCACGGCAGGTCACGGCAGATTCCTGTCGTAAGGACGCCCGACGGACACCCCCGCCACCCGCGAGGTTTCCCATGCCGCGCCAGCAGCCTCCGCCCGGACACGCTCCCGGCCCCACGGACCGCGCGCCGTCCGGTCAGCAGTCCGGGCAGCCGTCCGGGCAACCATCTGGGCAGCAGTCCGGGCCATTGGCCGGGCCCATCCCGCTGTTCGAGCACAGCGTGGCCCCCATGCTGCTGGTGGACCCGGCCAGCGGCGCCATAGTGGACGCCAACCCCGCCGCCTGCCGCTTCTACGGGCACCCCCGTGAACGCATGGCGGGCATGCCCATCTCCGCCATCAACACCCTGGACGAGCACGAACTGGCCGAGCGCATGGACGAGGCCTTCCGCTGCGACCGTTCGGCCTTCCGGTTCCGCCATCGCGCCGCGTCGGGGCTGGAACGCGAGGTGGAGGTGCACAGCGGCCCGGTGTGGCTGAACGGCCGGGCCCTGCTGCATTCGGTGGTGCACGACGTGTCGGCCCTGCACGACTCCATGCGGCGCGTGGACCGGGTGCAGCGGCTCAACGACCTGCGGGCCGCCCTGATCCATGGCGGCCCGCCCGAGGAAAAGCTGCGCCTGATGGCGCGGGACATCCTGTCCATCTTCGACGCCGGGGCCTGCCGCATCTGGCTGGCGCGTCCGGGCGACCGCTGCGGCCAGTGCCCCCATGCGGGGGCGCGGTGCGCCGTGACCGCCCGCAGCGCGCCGGTCTGCCTGCACCTGGCTGTGGAGGAAGCGGCCCTGCCGGGCCATCTCCGGCCCGACCCGCGCATCGCGCGCATTCCCTTCCGGCACGGCCCGGTGGGGCGCGCCGCCTCGGCCAGCACCCGGCGGCCGGTGCTGCACGCAACGCCAGAGGCCGACGCCCCCCTGACCTGCGACTGCGGCGTGTTCGCCGCGTACGCCATCCGCATCGGCCAGGGCATTTCCGGCGGCGTGCTGGGGGTGACCCTGCCCACGCTGGACCCCATCACCGACATGCAGCTCGAAGGGCTGGCCCACACCGCCGCGCACCTTTTGCAGACGGCCCGCACCGCCGACGCCACGCGCCGGGCGCTGCGCGGGCTGGACAACCGCATCCGCAAGCGCACCGCCCAGTTGCGGCGCGCCAACCAGCTGCTGCGGCGCGAGGTGGCCGAGCGGCGGCGGGCGGAATCCGCCCTGCGCCGCAGCCGCGACCTGCTGGAGCACGGCGAGCGCATCGGCCACCTGGGCAGCTACTGGCGCGACGTGGACACCGGGCGCGGCCAGTGGTCGGACAACCTGTTCCGCATGTTCGGATTCCCCCTGGCGGCGGAGGCCCCCTCGTTCGCGCGGTTCTTCGAGCGCATCCACCCCGACGACCGGGTCAGGGTGGCCGGGCAGCTGTACCTTGCCATGGACCGGAAGACCGACACCCTGGTGGAATACCGCTACCGGGGGCCATCCGGCCAATACCGGCACGCCCGGCAGCAGGTGACCTTCGACACCACGGCCCGCACCGGGCACAAGGCCCCGGTGGTGATGCACGGCATGGTCCAGGACATCAACGACCAGCGCCAGCGCGACGAACTGCTGCGCCTGCAACGCGACCTGCTGCTGGCCCTCGGCATCACCACCTCGGTGGAGGACTGCCTGGGGCTGTGCCTGCGCACCGCCCTGCGCGCCGAAAGCGTGGACGCGGGC
>JALHHV010000158.1:11192-11636 GCA_022837365.1 Desulfovibrio sp.
CGCGACCTGCTGCTGGCCCTCGGCATCACCACCTCGGTGGAGGACTGCCTGGGGCTGTGCCTGCGCACCGCCCTGCGCGCCGAAAGCGTGGACGCGGGCTCGGCATGGCTGCGCGTGTCCCTGCCTCGTCCGCCGGGCTCCCCCGCGCTGGCCGGGGACGCCCCGGAACCGCACGAATGGCGGCTGGTGGCGGCGCAGGGGTTCGACCCGACGGAGCTGGCCAGGGTGCGCCGCCTGCCCGCGGGCACGCCCGCCGCGCACCTGATGGAGGCCGGACGCCCCGTGCCGGAGACGCCGCCGGAGCAGGAATCGCACTGCGTCCTTACCGGCGACGCAGAACTGGACGCGCTGGCCGCCGCCTCGTCCATCTGCTGCGCGCACCTGCTGCCCGTGGTGCACGAAGGCCGGGCCGTGGCCTGCCTGCTGGTGGGCACGCGCGGCCCC
>JALHHV010000159.1:0-4399 GCA_022837365.1 Desulfovibrio sp.
TCCTGGAAGCCGAGGGTGGTCAGGATTTCCACCAGCCCTTCGCCCAGTTCGGCGTTGATCTGCGCCATGCGCTCCAGGGCGCGCTCCACGCCCGCCCCGGCGCGGACGGCCTCCAGCAGCACGGCCGCCTCCTTCTGGCGTTCGATCTGCACTTCCACCACGTCCATGATCGATTCGGTGGCTTCCTGCGTGGTGACCAGGATTTCGTCCAACTGGCGCGAAGCCTCGTTGAACAGGCGGTCGGCGTCCTCGCGCTGCACGGGCTGGGCGTCTTCGGGCGCTTCCTGCGCGCCGGGCTTCGCGGCGGTGGAGATTTCGCGGTAGATGGTTTGCAGGCCCCCGCGCATGTCGTCGCTGATGCGGCGGTAGAATTCGCTTTCCACCAGGGCGCGGGTGAGGTTGGTGGTGAGTTCCCGCTCGATGGTGGCGGAAAGCACGTCGCGGATGTTGACGACGAGGTTGTTCGTCACGCGTTCCATCACGTTTTCGAGCAGTTCTTCCTGCGTGACCATGCTGCGCTCCTGCTGGTGGTGTGTGCGCCACGGGATGGCGGCGTGCGGACGGAAAGCGTGGGCCGTGATCGAAGGCCGGAAGTCCGCATTGGCGAACCTAGCAGATAGTCGGCCGCCGGAAAAGCGGAAAACGGCGGAACGGGCTCCCTTCGTCCGTGTGTAGGGGGGAGGGGGGGAGGCGGAGCGGCGATGCCCGCAAAAAGGCGGGGCATGCGCGGCATGTTCCGCGCACGCCCCGCCGGGGAGTGTCATTGTGAAGCCGTTGCGGGCAGAGCCGATACGGGCAAAGCCGGTGCGGCAGCGGTGGCGGCTACAGGCCGCCGTTCTCCACTTCCACGTTCATGGCCCCCACGGGGCACACGCGCGTACACAGTCCGCAGGCGGTGCAGCGGTCCTTGTCGAACACCACCACCCGAAGGGCGGTGTCCATGGCCAGGGCCGAGGTGGGACAGATGGCGGTGCACATGCCGCAGTGCATGCAGCTTTCCTCGTCGCGCGAGATGCGCTGCGAGACGTCGGTGACGGTTATCTCCTGCTCGCGCAGGTAGGCGATGCCCTTCAGACAGTTCTCTTCGCCCCCCGAAAGCTCCAGGGTCAGGTAGCCTTCCTTGCGCGGGGTGATCTGGGCCTTCAGGATGTTGACCGTAAGGTCGTACCTGCGCACCAGGTCGCTCACGATGGGCTTGCCGGAGATTTCGGGCGGGAACGTGAGATGGATGTTCTTGCGGTAGGTTTTGGTCTGTTGTTCGCTCATGACTGGTTCCGGGCCGGAGCTCCGGGTACTCGGATTATTTGTTCTCGCTCAGGAACTTCTTGGCGCGCTGCGCCTCGGGCGAATCGGGCAGCTTCTTGATCAGCTCGTCCAGGCGCACCTTTCCGGCGTCCTTCTTGCCGAGCCTGTAGAAGCTGATGCCCTGCTTGAGCAGCGACGAGGCGTACTTGGAGCTCTTGGGATACTTGGAGATGACCTGTTCGTACGCCAGGGCCGCCCGGGCGAAGTCCTGTTGCTGGAAGTTCGCTTCACCCTGCCAGAACCACGCGTTGCTGGTCAGCTTGTGGTCCCCGAAGGTGTTGGTGAAATCGGTGAAGGCCTTCACCGAATCCTTGTAGCGCCGTTCGTTGAACGCCGTCATGCCCTGGTCGTACAGCGCCTGGGCCGTGTCCACGGCTGCGGCGGCGGGCTTGGCGGCGGGAGTCGCGGCTCCCTTGGAGGGCTCCGCGCTGGTCACGGACATGGTGCCGCTTTGCGCCGGGGGCACCGTGACCGGCCCGGTGGGCTGGCTCGATGGCGCGACGACAAAGCCGTTCTCCTTGCCGGGGTTTACGAGCAGGACCGGGGCGTTGGGGTCGCCCGCGTGGGTCGTGCCGGTGGACGATACTCCGCCTGCGGCCCCCGTGGGGGCGGGCGCGGCGAGCACGCTGTCGAGGTCGATGGCCAGTTGCGAGGCCATCTGCCGCAGGGCGATATCGTGGCGGTTCAGCTGTTCGCGCATCTGGGGCAGGTCGCGGCTCTGGTCGCCGGTGGCGTTCAGGCGCATCTGCATGTCGTCGATCTGGCCGCGCAGGGTGGCGATTTCCTGCCGGGTGGACTGCACCTGCGACCAGGTGTCCGCCTGCGCGGGCTGCACGCCGGAAAGCTGCGAGTTCAGCATCTGGATCTGCTGGTCCTGGCGCATGACGCGCGAGTTGAGGGCGTCCACGTCTTCCTGGCGCACGCAGCCGGAAAGGGCCACCAGCGCCGCCAGGGAGCAGACGGGAAGGAAACGACGGGAAAGGATGCGGGTCTTCATGGCTTTGGTCCGCCTTTCGGTTCACTTTGCGTGGCGTAAGGGTTCGCCGCCCCGGCCTGCGTCATGCCTTGCGGGCGCGCCGCCGGCCGAAGACGAGGTAGGCAAGCCCGCCGAGCACGGGAAGGAATATCCCGGCCGCCATCCACAGGGCTTTTTCCGCCGGGCGTTCGAACTCGTGGGTGTAAGAATGCCAGATGCACCACAGGTTGGGCAAGATGGGAATGGCGAGCAGGGGGATGAGCAGGAATGTGTTCACGTGTGGGCTCCTACTTGGCCTTGGGCGTGGTGTTGCGGGGCGCGGGCTGGCGGTACATGGCGATGAAGGCCAGGAACGCGCCCGCGCAGATGGCGATGTCCGCCACGTTGAAGGCGGGCCAGTGCCAGTCGCCCACGTAGAAGTCCAGGAAGTCGATCACCGCGCGAAAGCGCACCCGGTCGACGAGGTTGCCGAGGGCCCCGCCGAGGATGCAGCCGAACCCGGTGAACAGCACCTTGTCTTCCTGCGCGGCGCGCGTCAGCGATATGATGGCCCACACCGCCAGCACCGTGGCCACCAGGAACAGCCAGAACTGCCACTCTATGTCGGAGCGGTTCAGGAAGCCGAAGGCCGCCCCCCGGTTGCGCACGTTGACCAGGTCGAAGAACCCGGCGACGACCGGCACCGAATGGTGTTCGGGAATGGCCGTCACCGCCCACAGCTTGGTGAGCTGGTCGAGGCCGATGACGGCCGCGGCGATGGAGAAGACCATGACGAATCTGGGACGCATGGGGCCTCTTGGGGCTTTGGGCGTATGCCCCTGCCCGGTGGCGCGTCGGCGCCGCCGGGCGGGGGGAGCATGATCGGGCTTGTTGCCGCTATCCGGCGCCGCCGGTGCGCAGCACCGTGGTGCAGCGGCCGCAGGCGCCGGGGAAGTCCGGATCGGCGCCGAGATCCTCGTGGTAGATCCAGCAGCGCTCGCACTTGGCGCCGAGGGCCTTGGCCACGCCGATGCGCAGGCCCTTGACCTCTTCCGAGGCGAAGGCGGTTTCCGGCGCGTCCTCCAGCGGGGCGATGTTCAGCCTGGAGACGATGAACACCGCGCGCAGGTCGGTGCCGGTGGCGCGCAGCAGGGCGGCCAGCTTGTGGTCGGCGTACAGGGTCACGTGGGTGTCCAGCGAATGGCCCACCGTGCCCGCCTTGCGCAGCGGCTCGATGGCCTTGGTCACCTCGGAGCGCACGGCCAGCACGGCCTCCCACCGTTCGCTCTCGTCGGAGCTGACGTTGTACAGCGGCGTGTCCGCACCGCGCAGGGCGAACACCGTGGGCGCGGCGGGGCGCAACGCCTCGGGGATGTGGCGGAACACTTCCTCGGCCGTGAAGCTGAGCACCGGGGCCATGTCGCGCACCAGCACCAGCAGGATGTGCAGCAGGGCCGTCTGGGCCGAGCGGCGTTCCGGGCTGTCCTTGGCCGAGGCGTACAGGCGGTCCTTGAGCACGTCGAGGTAGAAGGCGCTGAGGTCGGTCACGCACAGGTTGTGCAGGGTGTGGAACACCTTGTGGAACTCGAACTCGGCATACGCCTCCTGGATGCGGGTGTGGGCGTCGGTGACGATGTCCAGCGCGTAGCGGTCCAGCGGGTCCATGACCGAGAACGGCACGATTTCTTCGGGCGTCAGGTCGTCGAGGTTGCCCAGCAGGTAGCGGCAGGTGTTGCGGATGCGCCGGTAGGCGTCCACCAGGCGGCTGAGGATCTCGTCCGAAATGCGGATGTCCTCGCGGTAGTCCACGGACGCTACCCACAGGCGCAGGATTTCCGCGCCGTACTTGTCGATGATCTCCTGCGGGGCGATGACGTTGCCGATGGACTTGGACATCTTGCGGCCCTCGCCGTCTACCACGTAGCCGTGGGTGAGCACGGCGCGGTAGGGCGGCACGCCGCGCGTGCCGATGGAGGCCAGCAGCGAACTGTGGAACCAGCCGCGATGCTGGTCCGAGCCTTCAAGATACAGGTCCGCCGGGAACGAGGTGTCCCCGCGCTGCTCCAGCACGGCGGAAAAGCTGGTGCCGGAGTCGAACCACACGTCCAGGATGTCGGTTTCCTTCTTCCAGTGGCTGCC
>JALHHV010000159.1:4418-5779 GCA_022837365.1 Desulfovibrio sp.
GCGATGTCGCGCATCCACGCGGCGTCGTTCCACGCCTCGCCGCAGCCTTCGCAGAGCAGGGCGATGATGGGCACGCCCCAGGTGCGCTGGCGCGAGATGCACCAGTCGGGGCGGAATTCGATCATGTTGTGGATGCGTTCCTCGCCCCAGGCCGGAATCCAGCGCACGTCGTTGCGGATGGCCGACAGGGCGCGGGCGCGCAGGTCGTTCCGTTCCATGGCGATGAACCACTGGGTGGTGGCCCGGAAGATGACCGGCTTCTTGCAGCGCCAGCAGTGCGGGTAGCTGTGCGAAATCTTGCGCTCTGCCAGCAGGTTGCCCACTTCGCGCAGCTTTTCGATGACCTTGGGGTTGGCCTCGAACACGGTGAGCCCGGCGAAGAAGGGCACGGAATCGAGGAAGCGCCCTTCGTCGTTGAGCGGCGAAAGGATTTCCAGCCCGTAGCGCAGGCCGGTCTCGTAGTCCTCGCGGCCGTGGCCGGGCGCGGTGTGCACGCAGCCGGTGCCGGAATCGAGCACCACGTAGTCGGCCAGCACCACCGGAGAGGGGCGGTCGTAGAAGGGATGCGTGGCGGCCAGCCCTTCCAGTTTCGCGCCCGGCACGGTGGCGACGACTTCGTGGCCTTCCCAGCCGAAGGTCTTGGCGCAGCCATCCACCAGCGCGGCGGCCAGCACGTAGTGCGCGCCGTCGTGGCGGACCACGGCGTAGTCGTGGTCGGGGTGCACGGCCACGGCCATGTTGTCGGGCAGGGTCCACGGGGTGGTGGTCCAGATGACGATGCAGGTGCTGGCCGCGTCTGCGGGGGACAGGCCCAGCACGTCCGCCGCGCGGGCGTCGCGCAGGGGAAAGCGCACGAAGATGGAGGGCGAGGTGTGGTCGTAGTATTCCACCTCGGCCTCGGCCAGGGCGGTCTGGCACGAGCAGCACCAGTAGATGGGCTTCTTGCTGCGCACCACGTTGCCCGCGGCCACGAAGTTGCCGAGCTCGCGCGCGGTGGCGGATTCGTAGGCCGGGTCCATGGTCATGTACGGCTTGTCCCACGCGCCCAGCACGCCCAGGCGCCTGAATTCCTTGCGCTGGATGTCCAGGTATTTTTCCGCGTACTGACGGCAGCGCTTGCGCACCACGTGGGCGGGCAATTCCTTTTTCTTCTCGCCCAGTTCCTGCTCCACCTTGTGCTCGATGGGCAGGCCGTGACAGTCCCAGCCGGGCACGTAGCGGGCGGCGTAGCCCTGCATGTTGCGCGACTTGACCACCATGTCCTTCAATATCTTGTTCAGCGCCGTCCCGAGGTGAATGTGCCCGTTGGCGTAGGGGGGGCCGTCGTGCAGGACGTACGCGCCCTTCTGGCCGGACGCCTG
>JALHHV010000160.1:0-4398 GCA_022837365.1 Desulfovibrio sp.
TATGGCAGGCGAAGTTTGACGAAGCCAACGGGCGGAAGGACAATTTAAAAACAGTCCCTACTCCACGAAGCCCTCATGCTTGCCGCGCGGCGGCCTGCGCATGAACCAGACGCAGAAGAACAGCGCCAGGAAAATGGCCCCCTGCGAAAGAAAGGCGTCGTTGAAGGCCAGCGCCGAGGCCTCGCGCTGAAGCATCTGGTAGATCAGCGCGCGGGTGCGCTCGGCAAGGTCGGCGACCTCGCCCAGCTGCATGGCCAGCCCGGCGCGGATCTGCTCGAAGCTCAACTGGTAGGCGGGCGAGAGGGGCGTCATGTCCTCGGCCAGCACGCTGTGGTGGTACTGGGTGCGCCGGGCCAGCAGCGTGGTGACGAAGGCCACCCCGAACGAGCCGCCCAGGTTGCGCAGCAGGTTGTACAGGGGCGATGCCGTGTTCATGGCCTCGCGCGGGACGTGGGCGAAGGTGACCACCGACAGCGACACGAAGAAGAACGGCATGGCTATGCCCTGCAACACGCGGGCGAAGGCCGCCGTGCCGAAGTCGATGTACAGGTTGAACCCGGCCATGACGTGCAGCGAATACGCGCACACCAGCATGCCGAAGGCCAGCAGCCAGCGGGCGTCGAGGCGCTCCGTCAGCTTGCCCGCCACGGGCATGAACACCAGGGCCAGCATGCCCCCCGGCCCCAGCACCAGCCCGGCGAGGTAGGCGGTGTAGCCCATCAGCCCCTGCAGGAACAGCGGCAGCAGCACGATGGACCCGAAGAAGGCGAAGAAGCCGAAGAACATCACCGCGTTGCCGATGGCGAAGCTGCGGTTTTTCAGGATGCGGAAGTCCAGCACCGGCCGGGGGTGGCGCAGTTCCCAGAACACCAGGGCCACCAGCGACACGGCGGCGACCACGGCCAGGGTGGTGATGAACGGCGAGCTGAACCAGTCGTCCTGCTGGCCCTTGTCCAGCACGATCTGCAATGCGCCGATGCCCGTGGTCAGCAGGGCCAGCCCCAGGTAGTCCACCACCTCGCCGCGCTGGCGGCGCTCCATGTACGGGGGATCGTGCAGGAAGGCCCCGGCCAGATACAGCGCCAGCAGGCCCACCGGCAGGTTGATGTAGAAGATCCACCGCCAGGTGAAATTGTCCGTCAGGTAGCCGCCCAACAGCGGCCCCAGGATGGGCCCCAGCACCACCCCCACGCCGAAGATGCCCATGGCCATGCCCCGCTGGTGGGGCGGAAAGGTCTCCATCAGGATGGCCTGCGACATGGGTTGCAGCCCCCCGCCGCCCAGCCCCTGGAAGATGCGGAACAGGATGATCTGGGCCAGGGTGGTGGCCGCCCCGCACAGCAGCGAACTGGCGGTGAACACGGTGATGGACAGCATCAGGAAGCGCTTGCGCCCCATGAGCCGGGCCAGCCAGCCGCTCATGGGGATGACGATGGCGTTGGCCACCAGGTACGAGGTGAGCACCCAGGTCACCTCTTCCTCGCCCGCGGCCAGGCTGCCCTGGATGTGCTTCAGGGCCACGTTGGCCACGCTGGTGTCCAGGATTTCGATGAGCGTGGGCACCATCACCGCCAGGGTGACGAGCCAGCGGTTGACCGATTCGGATTCGCTCGACATGCGGCCCTGCCGTTCCGGCTACTGCTTGCGGGCCGGTTCAGCCGGGGCGGCGGCCGGAACCGTGCCGTTTCCGGCGGGCTTCACGGCCTGCGTGGCGTTGGGGCCAGCCCCCTGTCCCCCGCCCGCGTCCGTGCCCCGCAGCACGGGGGCATCGGACCCGGCGGCGCGCTGCGGCACCTCGGAAACGCCCCGGTTGGTGAAGATCACCGGCACCACGCTCATGCCCACGCGCAGGGGCGGCATGGCGGCGGGGTCGTAATCGGTCAGGCGCAGCCGCACGGGGATGCGCTGCACCACCTTCACGAAATTACCGGAGGCGTTCTGGGGCGGAAACAGCGAAAATGCCGCGCCCGTGCCCGCCATGATCGATTCCACCTGCCCTTGCAGCACCAGGCCCGGATAGGTGTCCACGCGAATTTCGCAGGGCTGGCCGGGCTTCACGTCGGTGAGTTCGGTTTCCTTGAAGTTGGCCGTCACCCACAGGTGGTCGGGCGACATGGGCACCACGGCCATGACCGGCTGCCCGCGCGTGACCATGCGGCCGGGCTCCACGTTCTTCTTGGTCACGTAGCCGTCCACGGGGGCGCGCACGGTGGTCCATTCCAGATTCAGTTCCGCCTGGCGCACCTTGGCCTGCTGGGCCTCCACCTGGCGGGCGCGGATTTCCGCCACCACCTGCCCGGTGCCCGCCAGGTCCACCTCGGCGCGCACGCGGCGCATTTCCGCCTCTGCCGCCGCGCGGGCCTTGCTGGATGCCTCCAGCTTGGCGCGGGACGATTCCAGCCGGGCCTTGGCCCCGTCGTCGGCGGAACGGGCGCGGTCCACCGCCTCGCGCGAGACGGCCCCCTGCCCCACCAGCGCCTCCAGGCGGCGCCGGTCCAGGGTGGTCTGGGCCTGTTCGGTGGACAAACGCTCCATCTCGTAGCGGGCGGCGTCCTCTTCGTCGCGGGCCTGGGCCGCGCGGCGCTTGGTGGCCTCTTCCACGGCCTGCGCGCCGGTCACCCGGTGCACGGTCTGGGAAAGCTCCAGCGGCACGCCGCGTTGCAGCGCGGCAAGCTGGGCGCGCGCCTCGGCCACTGCCACCTCGTACTCGGTGGGGTCCAGCCGGGCCAGCACATCGCCTTCCCGGACGAACTGGTTGTCCTCCACGGGCACGTCCACCACGTAGCCCGCCACGCGCGGCGAAACCATGAAGATGCGGCCGTCCACCTGCGCGTCGTCGGTCTCCACCTTGCCGAGGCCGTGCCAGTACCAGATGCCCGCCGCCAGAACCATGACGCCGAGCAGTATGCCGAGGATGCGTTTCTTGCTGTTCATGCCGTATCGCCGTGTGGGCACGCGCGGACGCGTGGTGTGCGGGTGGGAAAACCGGTCATGGCCGGAACGGGGCACGCCGGGCCGCCCGGGGTCCCTTCCGCGAACGGAAGGCCCCTTGCGGGAGGCGTCGGAATTGCCGCTTTCGGGAACCGGCAATGCATAGCGCATGCCGTGCCGGGCACGCAACCGGACAATGGAGGGTCCCCCCGCCGGGGGATCTCCGTGCCGGTTACGCGGATCAGTCGGTCAGCATGCCGGACGCCGGGTCACCCGCGAAATCCGCCATCGGGACGAAGGCGGGCGACATCCCGCCCTGGGGCCTGCCGCGCCTCCGGTCGCCGTCCGCCTCGGGATAGGCGGACTGCAACCCGTACCGGGCAAGGCAGCGTTGCAGTTCCCCTTCCCGGTGCAGGTCGCGCAGCGCCGCCTCGAAGGCGGCCACCGCCTCCGGCGCGGCATGGCGCGAAAACGCGATGGTGTAGTCGAGCCGGTTGTGCCAGCCCGCATAGCGCAGGTTGGCGATGCGCAACTGGGCGATGATGGCGAGGCCGTTTTCCCTGTTGGAAAACACCGCGTCGATGCGCCCCTGGGCCAGCTTGAGGAACCCGGAATCGTTGTCCGGCGCGGCGTCCACGGTCATGGGCACCTGCCGGGCCAGCTGGTTCAGGATGTCCGCCGTCAGCGAGGGGCCGTAGACGCCCACCCGGTAGCCCGCCACGTCGCGGGGGGTCACGTAGCGCAACGGGTTCTCCATGCGCACGAAGAAGCCGTATTCCGCCCGCACCAGCGGCGGGCAGAAATGCAGCCACGTTTCGCGCTCCGGCACGTGCCCGATGGTGAAGATGCCGTCGGCCGCGCCGTTGCGCACCTCCTGCTGGGCACGGGCCCACGGCAGCAGGCGGAAGGCGCAGCCCACGCCCATGCGCCGGCAGGCCATGCCGATGATCTCCGGCATGGGACCGGCCAGTTGTTCGCCGGTGTCCGTGCGCTCCATGTAGTTGAACGGCGGGTACTGCTGGGCCACGAAGACGAGCCCCGTGGGTCCGGGCCGTACGCCCCGGACGGGGACCGGCTGGACCTGTTCCGCCTGGATTTGGTCCGGCTGGGGCTGGACCTGCTGCGTCTGGTCCGGCTGCGTCTGGTCCGGCTGGGCGGCCACCGGCATGGCCTGCGCCATCATGAGCACCCACGCGGCAACGCAGGCCAGCAGGCAGGCCCAACCGCGCGGCAGGACACGCGGCAGGACACGCGCCACCGGCCGAACCGGAATGCGGTCCCGGCCGGGCGCTTCGTTCCCGGCCCGCGCCGTGCTCCATCCATGTCGCTGCACGCCCTTGCTCCTTTGTCCCCGTCCGCTCCTCGACAACATGGCCACCGGCGGCGCGTGGCCGCCGGTTCCACCAGTCCCCCCGGTCACTCCGGCACATTCATGGCGCACGCGAAGTGGGTCACCACGCCCGCGCC
>JALHHV010000160.1:4422-7987 GCA_022837365.1 Desulfovibrio sp.
GCGCGCGGCCAGCCGGTGATGGCGGCAAAGGCGGGGTTGGCGTAGCGGATGGAGCCTTCGCCATCCAGAATCAGCAGAGCCCCGGCGGAATTCTCCACGGCCTGCTCCAGCAGGCGGCGCGCCTCCTCGGCCCGGCGGCGCGCCGTGAGGTCGGTGAGCACGCCGATGGTGCCCCCCTCGCCCGCCGCGCCGCCGCCGAACACGGTCCTGACCGTGCCGAAGTGGCGCACCACGCCGTCGGCGCAGCGCAGGGTCTGCTCGCCGTGGCGGGTGCCGCCCACCTGGCGCAGTTCGTCGTCGTCGCGCAGCACGGCGGCGGCCACGTCCGGCGGGTACACGTCGGGAAAGTCGCCCGGCGGGCGGCCGCGCACGTCCTCGCGCGCGCAGCCCAGCACCATCCGCGCGAAACTGTCGTTGCAGTCCACGAAGCGGCCTGTGAAGGCGCGGTAGTAGATGGGGTTGGGGATGGCGTTCATCAGCGCGCGCAGGAAGGCCAGCCGGGTGCGCGCCTCTTCCTCGGTGGCGGCCCGGCGCTCCAGCTCGCCCAGATAGTCGGCGTTGAGGCGGGTCAGTTCCGCCGTGCGCGCCTCCACCAGTTGCCCCATGCGCAGGCTGTGCCCCTCCAGGTTGCCCATCAGCCTGTTGAAATAGTTGGCGAGGTCTCCGATTTCATCGTGGGTTTCCGGCACCACGCGCACGGAAAGGTCGCCCCCGGCCCCCACGCGCACCCGGTCGGCCAGCCGCCGCAGCGGCCCGGTGATGCCCGCGCTGGCGTACAGGCTGGCCAGCGCCACCACCCCGGTGGCGGCCAGCAGCCACAGCACGGCCAGACGGCGCATGCGGTCGAGCGGGGCGTATATCTCGTCGGTATAGCCGGACGCGGCCACGATCCAGTCGTAGTCCGCGAGGTAGGCGTAGACCACGACCTTCTCGCGGTAGACGTTCTCGCCGGGGTTGCGCCACGAATAGACGATGCGGCCGGAACGCTTCTGCAGCATCTCGCGCACGAAGCGGCGGCCGGTGTCGTCGCGCGCGTCGGCGATGTCGCCCGGCTCCATCACCGGGTGCACCAGCAGTTCGCCCGAACCGGTCATGATGTAGGCGTAGCCGGTTTCGCCCACGCGGTGCGAAAGCACCGCGTCGCGCAGCATGGTCACGTCCAGCAGGTTGCGGAATTCCTCGCGGTAGGCGGAGGCGGAGATGATCCAGTCCCACGGCTGGAACCAGGTCATGTGCAGCGCCTTGGGCCGGGCGTGCGTTTCGCCGGGGTTGCGCCATTCGTACTGCATGAACCCTTCGTGCAGGCGCGACTGGTCCCGCACGAACTCGAACTCGGAAAGGTCGCGCCCCAGCAGCGAGGGCACAGGATGCACGGCCAGGGTGGCGTTGGAGGTCAGGCAGTAGATGTAGCCGGAGCGGCCGATGCTCATGCGCAGCAGGATGGCGGCGGCGTTGGCCTTGGCCTGCGCCTCGGTGATGGCCCCGGAGCGATGGCGCTCGTATTCCAGCGCCACCACGTCGCGGGCCTTTTCCGAGGCCGCGCGCAGGTAGTTGCCCACCGCCAGGTCCGCGCCCACGCGCACGGTGCCCAGGATGGACTGGGTGGCCGCGTGCAACCGCTCCTCCACCGCCTGCTCCACGGCCCGCCGGGCATAGATGTACGCACCGGCGCCACCGCACAGAAGCAGCACGAGGAACACCAGCATGTAGCTGGCCAGCAGCTTTCCCCGAATGCCCAGACCCGTCATGCATCCTCCAAGAGTGTCCTGATGCCCCATCTTGCCAGATGAAACGCGCTCGGAAAAGCCCGGCCCGCCGACATTGCGAAAAAACAGGCTCCATCGGCCGGAACGTGGCGGCGGGATGGCGCGTCCCTGACGCAAAGACGCGAGAACGGCGCGGCCCGCCGCATCCGTGGGGGACGCGGCGGGCCGATGCGAAAACAGGAACGTCGGCGCGGGGCTACCTGTTCCGCGCCGCCTCGATCTGCTTCAGGGTATCCTCGAAGCTGGCGCGGTGGGCGTCGTCGGCCAGGCGCACGGCATCCTCCGCCAACTGTCGCGCCTCGTCCAGCCGCTGGCCGCGCGTCAGCAGCAGCCAGGCCAGGTTGTTGCGCGCCGGGGCGGATTCCGCCTCGGGCAGGGCGCGGATGGCGCTGCGGTAGTGGCTTTCCGCCTCGTCCAGGTCGCCCTTCTGGAACAGCACGTTGGCCAGGTACAGATGGGCCTGGGGCAGGCCGTCGCGCACGGCCTCGGCGTATTCGCGCCGGGCCAGGTCCAGCTCGCCCTTCTGCTCGTAGGCGCGGCCCAGTTCCAGGTGTTCCGGCCCGGACAGCGGGTCCTGATAGATGCCGATGCGGGGCACGGCGCACCCGGCCAGCAGCAGGCACGACAGCGCGGCGAGGCACACGGCGCGCGCGACTGCGGAACCGGAGCAGCGCGCGGGTGCGCCCGCATGGCGGCCGGAGGCGGCAAGAAGGACGGAAGCGGACGGCGTGGTGTCCGGCATGGAACCTCCCGTGGCGGTTCGGGCTACGGGGCGGGCGCGGGGGCCGCATCCTGCCGCCGGACTTCCAGCGTCCAACGGTCGGTGCGGTCCCAGGTGCGCAGGAACGATGCCCACGGCAGCCGTTGCAGGGGGGTGCGGTCCGAATTCACGATGACCGCGTCGGGCGCGTAGCCCACCACCACCATGAAATGATAGGTGCTCACCGGCCCGTAGCCGTGGTCCACCATGATGATGCGCGGCCGGCCAGCGTCCACGGCGGCCATCAGGTCGGCCACCGAGCCGTCGTACCAGCGGCTGGCAAGGCCCAAGGTGCGCGGGTGCAGGGCAAGGTCCAGCGACAGGGTGCCGTGCATGCCGGGGCGGAAGATGGCTTCGGCGATGCCCTCGGGGGTGGCCTGCGCACCGGTCAGCCCCATATGGCGCAGCACCCCGGCCAGCGAGGCGGGGCCGCACTGGTACTGCTCCTGCGCAAAGAAGGGCACGTCGGGGATGATGCGTTCGGCGGCGGGGCGGACGCAGCCCGCGCAGGCCAGCGCCGCCAGAAGCAGCAGGACGCACGACCACGGCCGGACGAACCACAGCGACCGGGTGAGCCACGACTGGGCCAGCCACGGCAGCCGGACAGGCGGCCGCGAGGGGCCACGGTGCACGGGGACCGGGCGGGCTGCCGGGCAGACTGCCGGGGGCACTGCCCGGCGCGAGAGCGGAAACGGCATGGGCATGGCGGAAAAGGCGTCCTCCACGCGCCGGGCAACCCCTGGCTGCCCGGCGCGGCGGAGAAAAGGGGGACGCGCGGCTACTGGATGACCACGCGGCGGTCGGCGAAGTGCAGGATCAGCACCACCAGCAGAATGACCACCAGGATGGCGATGACGAAGCCGAAGCCGTCGCCGCCGTGGGTCAGGTTGTCGATCTTCTTGGCCAGGTCGTGCAGTTCGGCGTCGGACAGCATGGACATGCGCTGTTCCACTTCGGCCTGGGAGTAGCCAAGGGCTTGCAGGCGTTCGGAAACCATCTTGTTTTCCAGGGCCTTCTGCACCGAGGTCAGATCGCTGGC
>JALHHV010000161.1:0-3515 GCA_022837365.1 Desulfovibrio sp.
ACGCCGACAAAGAACCGGCCATCGAACCGGGGGTCCTTTGCCTTGAATGCGGCATACCATGCGCTGTGCTGGTCATTGGGCACGGGTCCTCACCTCTTTCGGCGAAGCCTACCACCCTGCCGCCACATTGCCAGCCGTTTTCGGACATGGTTGCCCTGCCCGCGAAACATGCCCGCGCCCCTACCCCGCCCAGACCTGCCGGGCCAGCGACAGGGCCACGCCCCACACCACCAGGCACACGCTGCCGTCCAGCACCCGCCAGGCCACGGGCTTGCGGAACAGCGGGGCCAGCACCCGGCCGCACGCTCCCAGCGCGAAGAACCACAGGCACGAGGCCGTGGCTGCGCCCGCGCCGAAGGAGGCCCGTTCGGCCGCCGGGTAGTGTCCGCTGATGCCGCCCAGCATGACCACGGTGTCGAGGTACACGTGCGGGTTCAGCAGGGACACGGCCAGCGTGGCCCCCAGCACCCGGCGCAGGCTGGTGCGGCCGCCGTCGCCCACGGCCCGGTCGGCCTCCAGAATACCGGGGCGCAGGGCCGAACGCAGCGCCCCGAACCCGAACCAGGCCAGAAACACGGCGCCGCCCACGGCCGCGCCCTGGCGCAGCAGCGGGCTGGCGGCAACCGCCGTGCCCACTCCGGCCACCCCGGCGGCGATCAGCACCACGTCGATAAGCGCGCACAGCGCGGCCACGGCCATGTGGTGGTTACGGCGCAGGCTCTGGGTCAGCACGAAGGCGTTCTGCGCGCCGATGGCGATGATCAGGCTGGCCCCGATGCCAAGTCCCTGAAGGTAGGGGGCAAGATGCATGACGCTCTCCGGAAACAGGTCTGGAGTCCGGCGATCCGCCGTGACGTCCCTGCTCTACCCCGTTCCGTGTCATGCGTGAAATTACTTGTTGTGCTGTTACATAAGCAACAGTAATGATCAGCCATGCTCGACTACCGACTTGTGGAGGCCGTGGCCACCGTGATCCGCGAAGGGGGCTTCGAGCGGGCCGCGCGGGTGCTGCACCTGACGCAGTCCGCCGTGTCGCAGCGGGTCAAGGCGCTGGAGGACCAGTTGGGCACCGTGCTGGTGGTGCGCGCCACCCCGGCCCGCGCCACCGACGAGGGCCGCCGCCTGCTGGCCCATTGCGACAAGGTGGGCCTGCTGGAGACCGACCTTGCCGCCGCGTTGCGGCCCGAGGGCGGAACCGGCGGCGACGCCCCGCCCGGTTCCCCGGACGCGCCGGACACACCGGAAATCCAGTGGACCACCCTGCCCGTGGCCGTGAACGCGGACAGTCTGGCCACGTGGTTCCCCGACGCCGTGGCCCCGTTCCTGCGCACGGAACGCGCCCTGCTGGACCTGTCCGTGGACGACCAGGAGCGCACTCACCTGCTGCTGCGCGACGGCCATGTGACCGCCGCCGTGTCCACCCGCGCCGCCGCCGTGCAGGGCTGCCGCTGCCTGCCCCTGGGCCGGGTGGACTACCTGTGCCTGGCCGCGCCGGAATTCGCCGCGTGCTGGTTCCCCGCCGGGCTCGCCGAGGCCGCCCTGTGCCGCGCGCCCGCCGTGATCTTCAACCGCGCCGACGAGGTGCACCACCAGTTCCTGCGCGGGCTGCTCGGCCGCGACGCGGCAGACGGGCTGCGCCTGCCCCTGCACTACATCCCCTCGTCCGAACGGTTCGTGGACGTGGTGGCCCAGGGCCTTGCCTACGGCATGATCCCCCTGCCCCAGGCCCGCAGCCACCTCGCCGATGGCCGCCTCGTCGATCTCGCCCCCGGCCGCGCCGTGCCCATCCGCCTCTTCTGGCACTGCTGGGGCCTGCGCACCCGCCTGCTCGACGCCCTCACTCACCACGTCGTCGCCCACGCCCGGCAGGTGCTGGGGCAGGAGTAGCCGGGAAAGATGAAATGAAAAAACGGATCGGGGGAAGGAACCTTTTAAAAAAGGTTCCTTCCCCCCGTACCCCCCATCCTCCCAAACTTTTCATTTGGTCCGATGGGCAAAGGGTGTGGAAGCTACAGTTTCCCGCCGCTGCATGGCTTCACATACGACCCTGTACGCCGTGACGCTACCCACTTGAAAAGCAACGGAAAGCTCAACCACGCAAAAAACCAAACGGTGTTGCTCTCCTCCCCACCCCCATACAAAAAGTTTTGGGGGATGGGGGTCCGGGGGAAGGGACCTTTTTCAAAAGGTCCCTTCCCCCGGTTCGCTTTCATCAAATATCTTCTCTCCCCCTACTTCCCGGCATCCACCCCGGCGTCGCCGAAGGTGGCCATCTTCTCAAAGATGTCGGCGGCGCTGCGCAACAGGAAGATGGACAGCGCGCCGCCGGTGCCTTCGCCGAGGCGCAGGCCGAGATCGAGCAGGGGACGGATGTCCAGCTTGCGCAGGATGGCTGCGTGGCCCTGTTCAGCGGAGGCGTGGCTGAACACGCAGTACCCGGCCACGGCGGGGGCGATCTTCCAGGCGGCGGTGTAGGCGGCGGTGGAGATGAACCCGTCGATGACGGCCACCAGGCGGTGGCGGGCCGCGCCCAGGATGAGGCCCGCCAGGGCGGCGATTTCAAGCCCCCCCACGGCGGCCAGAATGTCCACGGGGTCGCCGGTGGCGATGGCCTGGCGGTTGGCGGCCAGGGCGGCGCGGATGACCTGCGCCTTGCGGGCCACGCCGTGGGCGTCCAGACCGGTGCCGGGGCCGGTGACGGCCTCGGGGTCAAGGCCCAGATAGGCGCAGTACAGGGCGGTGGAGGGCGTGGTGTTGGCGATGCCCATGTCGCCGGTGCCCACGCAGCGGCAGCCGTCGGCGGCGGCCTGCGCGGCAAGGTCCGCGCCCAGCAGCAGGGCGGCCTCGCACTGTTCGCGGGTCATGGCCGGGCCGTGGGTCATGTTGGCGGTGCCGGGGGCCACCTTGCGGCGGACGAGCTGCGGATGCGGCTCGAAGTCGTCGCCCAGACATCCGGCGTCCACCACGCGCAGGTCGATGCCCGCGGTGGCGCACAGCACGTTGATGCCCGCGCCGCCGTTCAGGAAATTGAGCACCATCTGGCGGGTCACTTCCTGCGGAAACAGCGAGACGCCCTCTGCGGCCACGCCATGGTCGCCCGCGATGGTGAAGATGCGCGCGGGGTCGGCGGCCAGGGGGCGCGCGCCGCCCTGGATGCGGTGCAGTTGCAGGGCCAGTTCTTCCAGGCGGCCCAGGCTGCCGCGCGGCTTGGTGAGGTTGTCCAGATGCGCCTGCCCGGCCGGGTCGTGGCCGTGGTCCACGGGGTCGATGGCGGCGATGAGGTCGAGAAGGTGCGGCGAGATGGACGGCATGGGAACCCCCGGAGGTGTCGGTGTGGAACGGGAACCGGCGCACGGTAGCGCCGTGGGCCGGGCAAGGCAAGCCGGGGTGGAGGGCGCGGACGGCTCCGCCCCGCCTCTTTGCCCCTGCCCCTTGCCGACGCCCGCCGCAGGCCGCATAGTTATGCGTGCGAAAACCGCACATCCCACGGGGAGCACCCATGATGTCCATCCATG
>JALHHV010000161.1:3524-9262 GCA_022837365.1 Desulfovibrio sp.
CGCCGCGCGCGCCCGGCCTGCCCCCCGGCATCCCGCCCAGCATCCCGAATGACAGCCCGCGCCTCACCCCGGTGGTGCGCGCGGTCAACGCCGTGGCCCCCGCCGTGGTCAACATCACCACCGCACGGGTGGTGGAGCGCAACTTCAACCCCTTCCCCGGCCTGATGGACGACGAGGCCGCGCGGGAAATGTTCCCCGGCCTGCCCACCCAGCGCCAGACCCGGCGCAGCCTGGGGTCCGGGGTGATCATCAACCCGGACGGCGGACACCCCGGCATCGTGCTCACCAACGCCCACGTCATCGCCGGGGCCACGGGCATCGCCGTGCACCTGCTGGATGGCCGCTCGCTGGACGCCGAACTGCTGGGCTCGGACACCGACTTCGACATCGCCGTGCTGCGCGTGCCCGGCGCGCAGAACCTGCCCGCCGTGAAGATGGCCACCTCGTCCGACCTCATGCCCGGCGAGACGGTCATCGCCATCGGCAACCCCTTCGGCTTCGCGCACACCGTGACCACCGGGGTGGTGTCGGCCCTTGGCCGGTCCATCAAGGTGGAACAGGGCATGATCACCGACCTCATCCAGACCGACACGGCCATCAACCCCGGCAACAGCGGCGGCCCGCTGCTGAACATCATGGGCGAGCTCATCGGCATCAACACGGCGGTCTACGCCAAGGGCGAGGGCATCGGCTTCGCCATCCCCGTGGACAAGGCCCGCCGCGTGGTCGAGGAACTGCTGGGCCAGGGCCGGGTGGACCCGGTGTGGCTGGGCGTGCTGGGGCAGGACATCGACCAGCGCACGGCGGCGTGGCTGGGGCTGAAGCGCGTGTCCGGCATGCTGGTGACCGAGGTGCAGCAGGACACCCCGGCGGCGAAAGCGGGGCTGCGCTCCGGCGACGTGCTGGTGTCCATCAACGGCAACCCCATAGAAGACAAGGACGCCTACATCATGCTGCTGCGCAACTACACCCACCGCGACACGCTGGAGGTGGGCATACTGCGAGAAGGCAGGACGGCCACCCTGCGCATGACCCCGGCCGTGTTCACGCAGGAGACGGCGGAACGCCTGGCCGAGCGGCGCTGGGGCCTGCGCGTGCAGGAGGCGCAGGGAAGCGGCGTGCGCATCAACGCCGTTCTCCCCAACAGCCCGGCCGCCCGGCTGGGGCTGTCACCCGGCGACGTGGTGCGCCAGGTGGGCGGGGTGCGCGTGACCAATACCCGCGACTTCGCCCAGGCGTTCGCCCGGCACCGGCTGGCGGGCAAGGTGACCCTGCTCATCCAGCGCGGCGGCAAGGGGTACTATGTGTCGCTGGCCGTTTAGACGGCAGTGCATCCGGTGGCGCTGCGGCCCCCGCGCCCCGCAATCATGAGAATTTGCGTCAGCGCTTGACACCCCGGTTGACGCCAGCTATCTGCAATTTCGATGGTAAGCCGTCAAACCCTGTGGTGACGCGGTTTTTTCGCAATCACGACAGGGAATTGTTCCCAAAGAGCCGACTACGTCGTCGGCCGAAAAACACGCCTGGAGGATGACATGGGTTGGACTGTTACTGTTGACACCGATAAGTGTACCGGCGACGGCGAATGCGTGGACGTGTGCCCCGTCGAAGTTTACGAACTGCAGGATGGCAAGGCTGTTCCCGTGAACGAGGAAGAATGCCTGGGCTGTGAATCCTGCGTGGAAGTCTGCGAAGCCGGCGCGATCACCGTCGAAGAGAACTAATCGCCGCCTTTCCGGATTTGCTGCACGTCATGCCGCCGGACGACGTTTGCGCCGTCCGGCGGCATTTGCCGCATCAAGGGCCCGGTGCAGGGGCACGGTTGCAGGGGCAGGTGTTCACGCGGCCGCGCCACGCCCCGCGCCACAACGGAAACGGGGGTTGCCTTCCCGTGGCGTGCCGCCCGCCCGCACCGCGAATTCCCGCACATCCGCACGCCCGCGCGGGAGCCGCGCGACCCTTCGCCCGGTCAGCCCTGCCCGTCTGGCCTGCCTGGACCCGTCCCCACGGCGCGGCGGCAACCTTGGGATGTGCATTCCGGCCTCAGAACGACCGAGACCGCCAGGCGCCCGATACGCCAACCTGTCGGGCCTTCGCATGACGGCCGCGCCCGCGCGGCCCCCAAGGAGCAGAATGGATGACCGTGGACCTGACGGAAATCTTCGCCAAATATGAAAAGCTGGTGGCGGAAGCCGACGCGCTGTTCGAGCGCGTGCGTTCGCAGCACGCCGACTGCGTGACCTGCGGCCTTGGCTGCAGCGACTGCTGCCACGCCCTGTTCGACCTTGGCCTTGTGGAGGCCATGTACCTGAACCAGCGCTTTGCCGAAGCCTTCGGCTTCGGGGCGGAGCGCTCCGCCATCCTCGAGCGGGCCGACGCGGCCGACCGCCACGCCGTGCGCCTGAAGCGCCGCCTGTACAAGGAATCGCTGGCCGGGCGCGATTCGGCCGAACTGCTGGCCGAGGTGGCGCGCGAGCGCATCCGCTGTCCCCTGCTGGGCGACGACGACACCTGCGTCATGTACGCCCACCGGCCCATCACCTGCCGCCTGTACGGCATTCCCACCGCCATCGGCGGCGTGGCCCACACCTGCGGCCGCACCGGCTTCGCCCCCGGCGGGCGCTATCCCACCGTGGCCCTGGACAAGATCCACGAACGGCTGGCGGGCCTCAGCCACGAAATCCTGGTGGCCGTACAGTCGCGCTACCGCGAACTGGACCAGGTGTACGTGCCCGTGTCCATGGCGCTGATCACCAGGTACGACAACGCCTATCTCGGCGTCGGCCCGGCGAGGAAGGAGGACTGAGCATGGTCAACATCTCGGGCTCCATGTTCCGCGACAGCACCACGCGGGAACTGACGCCGGAAGAAGAGGTCCAGAAGCGCGCCATCTGGGACGCCATGTCCCCCCGGCGGCGCAAGTACGTGGAACGCATCGGCTACGAGAACTGGGACCCCTTCCAGAAGCCCAACGACCCGCTGGACACGCGCCAGGACATCACCAAGCGCACCACCCAGCAGCTCGTGCGCGAATTTCTGCAGACCGCCAGCAAGAAGGACTACACCAACGAATACGGCCGTGGCGCGCTGGAAACCGCCCTCGGCATCGTCAACAAGGACGAAAAGTACCGCGGCGTGTTCGATTTCTGCGTGTGGTACTACAATATTCTGATCAAGGAGGGTCACGTCGATGAAGGATAAGTACGATGACATTGACGAGTACATCGCCGACCTGCGGGCCGAGATAGAAAAGAGCGAGAACTGCGCCAACCATCACTACAACCTTGGCGTGGCCCTGCTGCACAAGCGCGACTTCGTGGCGGCGGAGGAATCGTTCCTGAGCGCGGTGCGCAACTCGCCCCGCCTGGCCGAAGCCTACGTGCAGTTGGGCGGCATCTGCCTGCAACGCGGCGACCTGGACGGCTGCCTGCGCTACAACGAGGAGGCGGCCCAGTGCCGCGCCAAGTTCCCGGTGCCGTGGAGCAACATCGGCTTCGTGCACCTGCAGCGCGGCGAGCCGGAAGAGGCCATCAAGGCCCTGAAGAAGGCCCTGAAGTGGGACCCCAACTTCATCCAGGCCATGGCCACCATGGGCGCCGCCTATTACATGCAGGGCGACTACGAGGCATCCATCACCATCAGCCGCGAGGCCATCAAGCGTGAGCCCGGCTTCGGCCCGGCCTACAACAACCTGGCCCTGGCCCACTTCGAGCGGGGCGAGTTCGCCCAGGCCGTGCAGTTCGCCGACCAGGCCGTGGCCTGCGGGTTCGAGGTGCGGCCGGAGTTTCTCAAGGACCTGGAGCAGTACCGCTAGCCCTTCGGTAAAGGGCGAAAAAAGGAAGAGCAGACCGCAACGTCGGGGGAAGGGCCTTGGCCCTTCCCCCTTTTTCGTGCATGCCGGATGGACATGACCGGGCACGACTGAACCCCATGGCGGACGCCACCCCGGCGGGAGCGGCCGGGGCAGCCCGAGGGGCGGCGCCCACGAACATATCCGGAGACACCGCATGAGTTGGGAATTCGCCGTGGGGGTGGGGGCGGTCAAGGCCACCGTGCTCTGCGTGCTGTGGTACAACAGGCGGCGCATCGCCGCGCGGCTGGCGGGGGTGGACATGCGGCGCGTGGCGCGCAAGGTGGCCCGCGAACTGGAGCTTTCGCCGGACGAGGCGCGGCGGCTGGCCCGCAGCCTGGACGCCCACGAACGCAAGGTGGACGAACTGCGCCGCCACAACGCGGCGTTGCGCCAGCGCCTGCACGCGGCCATCCGCGACGGGGCGGTGGATGCAACGGCGCTGGACGAACTGTTCGCGGACAAGCGCCAACTGGCCGAGCAGGCCTACGCCCACGTGCGCGACGAATTCATGGCCTTCCACGCCGGGCTTTCGGAGCAGCGGGCCAGGCTGGCCGGGCTGCTGGAGCGTCACGCCGCGCACCCGCTGTTCCGCCATCCCCTGCTGCCCTGATCGCGGCAGGGAGCATGCCATCCGAAGGCGACACCGCTCCCTGCCGATATTCCTTCAGGCGACCAGAATGTTCATGGGCGGCAGTAGGCTGCGGAGCACGTAGGTGCGATGCACCTCCGCAGCGCGCACGAACCGGCAGAACGGCATGGTCACGGCTTCCGCGCAACCGTGCGCGGAAGAACAGGCGTTGTCCCATTCTGCGCCTTCATAGTCGGGAATCTCCTCGCGCAACAGTGGAACCATGCCGGACGCGAGGGCATCCTTCCAGCGGGCGGCGCGATCTTCCATCGGCCCTTGGTGCGCCAGAACAGAAACCACGTCCACCTCGATGTCGGCGAAGGAAACGCCCGGACCGGAAGCCATGCCTTGCAGGGAGGCAAGCTTCGAGAACACACGGTGAAGAGCCCGGCAGGCGGCCAGGAACGTCGTCGGATTGTCACGGGACGCGACGCGCCCGTCTTCATAGGTGAATTGCCATTGCAGATATGGCCGGTCAGGCCACGTGGCGACCCCGGCATGGCCCAGTCCCCGGCTGCCGAGTTCCGCGACTGTGGCAAAAAAGTTTTCTTTCTTCTCCTCTATGCGCCTGTACTCATCCGCATCAATATCCATGGTGAGGTTGAGGCTCCCTGCTTCCACGTGGTTGAGTTCGGAGCTTATCCCCGAAAACCCGTAGTGCGCGAAGGTATCCGCGTACACATGCGCGGCCACCCCGACCAGTTCCGGGAGGATGTCCACCGCCGGATAGGCAAGGTGATGCTCCAGCATGTCGCGGCTCGCCGCGCTGTCCATTTCGCAGACAAGGCGAGACTCATGATCGTTTCCCGCACCACCCGGCAAGAAGTGGAACGGAACCCAGATCAGCCGCTGATGCTCGGCCGCAAGATTGCCCAGAACGTTTTCGGTATGATGACAGGTCGGAAAAACCGTCAGGTGCCCGCCATCCGGCAACTGCTCGTCGAACTGGCTGGCAAAGTCATCCACCAGTTGTGACGACGTGGCGACGCGCAAGGCGATTTCGGGCGCAAGTCCCGCAGCCCGGGCCAAAGCGTACATTCCTTCGTAATGCATATCCTTTTGCATGGGTGCCTCCCGTGCGGTTTGGCCCTTCCCGCCTTGCGGTAGCACCATGAAAAAGGAATGCAACTATAATCATCATCCTATGTAACGCGTTGCCCCGCTACTCCGCGCCTTCGGCCCGGCCATCCAGGCTGGGGCGGGTCCACATGCAGGCCATGCGCACCTTCTTGAGCAGGGCGCGCAGGGGCAGGTAGT
>JALHHV010000162.1 GCA_022837365.1 Desulfovibrio sp.
GTCGTCGATGATGACCTTCAGGCGCGTCTCGCGCGAGACCAGCGCGCCCAGGCCCTTCAGCAGCGCGCCACCGCCCGCCAGCAGCATGCCGTTGCTGGCAATGTCGGCGGAAAGTTCGGGCGGGGTCTTTTCCAGCGCTTTGCGGATGGCCATGACGATGACGCGCACCGGCTCCTGCAAGGCCTCGCGCATGTGGCCGTCGGTGACGCGCACCACCTTGGGGGTGCCGCTCACCATGTCCTTGCCAGACACCTCGACCATCAGCTGTTCCGGCAGCGGAAAGGCCGAGCCGATGGCCATCTTGATGCGCTCGGCGGTGTTCTCGCCGATGAGCAGTTGGAATTCTTCCTTGAAGTAGCGCTGCACCGCCTGGTTCATGGCGTCGCCCGCCACGCGCACCGATTCCGCGTAGGCCACGGCAGACAGGGTGATCACCGCCACTTCCGTGGTGCCGCCGCCGATGTCCACCACCATGTTGCCCAGCGGTTCGTGGATGGGCAGGTTGGCCCCGATGGCGGCGGCCATGGGCTCCTCCACCAGGCGCACGTCGCGCGCGCCGGCCTGGTGGGCCGATTCGATGACCGCGCGCTTCTCCACCTGGGTGATGCCCGTGGGCACGCAGATGACGATGCCCGGCTTGACCAGGGAAAAGCCGCTGATGACCTTGCGGATGAAGAAGGCGATCATCTGCCGCGTCACCTCGAAGTCGGCGATGACGCCGTCCTTCATGGGGCGGATGGCGCGGATGCGCTTGGGCGTGCGGCCCAGGAATTCCTTGGCCTCGCGCCCCACCGCGAGCACGGTGTTGCGGTCGGTTTCCAGGGCGACCACCGAAGGTTCGTTCAGCACGATGCCTTCGGCCCGGGTGTACAGCAGCGTGTTGGCCGTACCCAGGTCCATGGCCAGGTCCTTGCCCAGGAAGCCGAACAGTCTGCGCAGCATCTGGTCGCTCTCGCGGTTGCGGTGTCGGTCGTCGATGCCCGTCGTCCGGATCAGTCGTCGGTGTCCGATTCGGGGCGGTCGTGCGGGACGGGCGCGGGCACGCGGCGTTCCAGCCGGGCCTTGGGCAGCAGTTCGCGCAGCCTGCTCTTCAGGTACAGGTTTTCCAGGAACAGGGCCAGGTGGTCCACCGACATGCGGGTGAAGGCGCGCAGGTCGTCGGGGATGACGCGCGGCTCGCCGTGGCCCAGGCACAGCACCCCGCGCGTGACCTTGTTGATCATCAGCGGCAGGCACATCACCGAACTGAAGGCGGGCATGTGCGCCCCCTTGCCGAACAGCGGGGCCATGGGCGCGCCGTCGGTGCCTTCGGTGAACACCGGGGCGTCGTTGCGGAACACCCAGCCCACGATGCCGTTGCCGATGGGGTACATGGGCGCGTCGCCCTTGCCCAGCAGCAGCGGGTGGCTTTCGCCTTCCAGGATGTAGTTCTGCCCGTCGCCGTCGCGGGCGGCGAACAGCGCGTGGTCGAAGCCGGTGGCCTCGGCCATCAGGCGCAGGAATTCGGCCAGGAACTGCGGCCAGCGGCTGATGCGGCCGCGCAGTTCGCTGATCACCTGCAACGCCGCGTAGTAGCGGGTCAGGCTGGCCTGGCCGGCCCCCCGGCAGACCACGCCCTCGACGCCGGAGATGAGTTCGGCGAACAGTTGCAGGATCTTCTGGTCCTTGTCGGAAAAGGAGTACTGCCGCTTGCTGTCGATGCACAGCGCGCCGCCGCCCGGCACCGGGCAGCCCATGAAGGCCTTGATGGTGGCCTCCTCGTTGCTGCGGTAGTAGCCGAGGTGGCTCTGGCGCTGGTCGAAGTTGTTGACCAGCAGCGGTTCGCGGTTGCGGATGATCCAGCCCACCAGGCCGCGCCCCGGCGCAATGGACGTGCCCGTGTCCACCATGTCGCCCAGGCTGAAGCTGGCGGCAAGGCGGTGCAACTGGTTGTCGCGGTCCAGCGCGGCGGCGGCCGCCGCCGTGGCGGCGCCGGCTGAAAGGTCGTCCGCGCCTTCGGCGCCTCCGGCGTCGGGCAGGAAGAGCACGGCGGAATACGCGTCGAACACGCTGCAAATGATGGCAAGGATGCGTTCGTGGCAACGTTGGCTGTTCATATCCGGTTCCTCTCCGGCCCCGTGCGGCGGCCGGAGTTCATGGCGTATGGCGTGCGGCCCGGCCGGAATCCGGCGGGGGCGCATGCGTTGGGCGAAGCGGGGGCGGGTGTCAGCCTATCCCCGCACGGTGCCGCCCGCAAGGGGGCGGACGGTCATGCACCAGCGTGCGGCGGCGTACCGCAGTACGGCATTGCGGCCCGGTTGCCCGTTTCAACCGGTGCCTTAACAAAGCCTGGCAGGTTCCCGCAACAGCCGCACGCCCGCCACAGCCCCGCGTGGCGCGGCGTCCGGGGTGCGCGGACACCGCAAAACCCTTGTGCGCGAGCCCTTGCCCGTCACATTATGGTAGAATTTTTTTAGAAAAAAAAATAGGCTCGGGTATCGCAAAGGGGCAACTGCAATCCGTCCCGCCATACCGGAGGGGAATGGCGGAACGCCGCGTGCATCGGGACAGCGCATGAAGATCACCCTGAAAAACGCCTTCAGCAAGGGCGAATTCGTCTACCGCGAGGACGGGCTGCTGTCCGAACCGGTGGAGCTTACGTCGCTTGCCCGGCTGAAGCGCTTTCTCGACGTGGTGCACGTCAAGCAGTGCCTGTTGCGCCCCTTTTTCGAGCAGGCCGACTACCCGCTGGTGGAATCGCGCGAGCTGCTGCCCTCGTTCGAGGCGGACCTGTGGGAATACAAGCAGTTGCCCGGCTTCAGCATCGTGGCCTTCGAGCGGCCGGTCAACTACTTCCAGGAAGTCTTCCAGTTCGACATCCTGCACCCGGTGCTGGATACGGCCAGCGTGGCCGACGGCGCCTCGTGCCCGCTGGAATCGCAGGTCATCGCCCGCAACGTGCAGGCCATGCAGACCCGCCTGCCCAAGGCGTTCCAGGAATCCTTCCGCCAGCGCTTCGGACGGTTCGACACCTCGGTGCTCGACTACTACCCGGCGCTGATGCCCTTTCTGCTGGCCATGGACCGGGCGCAGGTCTTCGCGCTGGACAGCTTCGGCCATTTCCACCTGGGCGGGGTGTACGCCTCGTTCCCGTCCGACCTCGACAGCGAGATCAAGCGCTTCGGCATGCGCATCGGCAAGTTCGAGGTGGGCGACAACGAGATGTACGAACGCAACCGCCTGTTCGTGTACCAGTATCTGATGGAACTGTACGGCTTTCCCATCGTGTCCGAGCGGCGCACCTCCGGCGCGCTGTTCGCGCGGCGGCTGCACAAGATGGGCGAACGGTTCATGATCCGCGTGCTGGGCCAGTCGGACCGCACCATCACCACCATGATGGGCGAAGGCGATTCGCGCCCCTACCCCCGCGTGGAAAAGCTGGCCCTGGTGCGCGTGGACGCCGACCAGGAAGAAGCCCTGCGCGCCATCGACGAGGCGGGCTATTTCCTGGACCGCGAGCGGCGGGTGGTCATCCTGCGGGTGACCTACCGGCAGCACAAGTTCAACCCCGACAACGTGCGGCAGGACCGCGCCTTGTCCGTGGAATCGCAGGAAGTGATCCATCCCGTAACAGGGCAGGTGCTGGGCGACCTGAATATCATCAAGGACGCCACCAACATGTTCCTGCGCCTGAACGACATAACCCGGGGCGAATACACGGGCAGGATCATCTACAAGCGCAACGAGATCGTCGAAAACACCGATACGGACGAGAAGCGCCTGAAGTTCCTGTACGCCTGGCTGTCCAAGCACCAGCGCCGCATCATCGGCTACAGCGACGAATTCTTCGCCAACGTCATCAAGGTGCTGGACAACTACCTGCTCTCGCCGGACAACTACGAGGCCTTCGGCCACCTGCACGACCTCTACCAGGAGGTCTGGGCCAAATACAGCTACATCCAGCAGGCCCGCAAGGTGCGCTACCTCGAGGACATCCAGGACCGCGAGTACCGGGGCGAGCGCATCGGCTACCGGCGCATGCTGGCCGAGGCGGTACAGCTGCTGCACGGGCTGAAGTTCGAAATCGTCAGCTATTTCGACACGCTGGTTTCCAGCGTCATCGCCATCGGCGAAAACATGCTGAACGACCGCTACCTGCTGCGCACCTACATCGAAAAGCGCGACGACGAACTGACCCCCGGGGGCCTGGAGATCAAGCGCAACTACGGCAAGCTTGTGGCGCTGGTGGACGAGTTCCGGGCCATCCAGCGCACCCGCAAGACCGCCGCGTAGCGCGCCACCGCGCGACTGCCCTCCCCGCCATGGCGCCAGCCGGTTGCCGCAAATCCCTTCTCGCGCTATTCCTGTCGCGCGCCGCACGGCGCACCCGAATTTCCGCCCCCCAACGGAGACACGAAGGAGCACACCTTGCCGGACCTGCTGCAAACCCCGCTTTCCGCGTGGCACCGGGCCGCCGGGGCCAAGATGGCCCCCTTCGCCGGGTGGGACATGCCCATCCAGTACCCCACCGGCATCATCGCCGAGCACGTGCAGACGCGTGAATCCGCCGCCCTGTTCGACATCTGCCACATGGGCGAATTCACCCTGCGCGGC
>JALHHV010000163.1 GCA_022837365.1 Desulfovibrio sp.
AAGCACCACCGCACCGGCAAGGACGTGACCGTGGCCAACGCCACCATCTTCATGGCCCAGGACCGCACCGGCGTGGAAGAGGCCTTTCCCGGCGACATCATCGGCATTCCCAACCACGGCACCATCAAGATCGGCGACACCTTCACCGAGTCGAAGGAAGCGCTGAAGTTCGTGGGCATTCCCAACTTCGCGCCGGAGCATTTCCGCCGGGTGCGCCTGAAGAACCCGCTGAAGGCCAAGCAGTTGCAGAAGGGGCTGGAGCAGTTGGCCGAGGAAGGCGCGGTGCAGCTGTTCCGCCCGCTGGTGAACAACGACTACATCCTGGGCGCGGTGGGGGTGTTGCAGTTCGACGTCATCGTGGCGCGGCTGGCGGACGAATACGGCGTGGACGCCGTGTACGAGGGCGTGGGCACGCACACAGCGCGCTGGGTGTACTGCGAGGACAAGAAGATCTTCGCGGACTTTCAGGACTACCATCGCGGCGAACTGGCCGTGGATGCGGAAGGCGCGCTGGCGTACCTGGCCCCCAACCCGTGGCGGCTGGAATCGGCCATGGAGCGGTATCCCAAGGTAGAGTTCCGCACGACGCGGGAGATCAGTTAGCGCGCGCCTTTTGCCCGCTGGCTACGTCAAACTTCGCCTGCCATATCGGTCGAATACCAAAGAGTATACTCCCTCATGCCAGGCTCGTTTTCCTTGCCAGCGAACAAAAATCGCGCGCTATCCCTCGGCACTTCGTAACGAAGAAAAGGCAATGGGACAGCGGGAACAGAATCAGCAGTAATTTTTCTGAATTCCCCCAAAACGCATGGCGCCCGGCATATGCCGGGCGCCATGCGTTTTGGGGGAATTCGAAGAAGGGAGCGGTAGATGGATGTGGGGCGTCGCAGCCTACCCCCTGCCCGTCGCGCCCCGCTTTTCGCGGTAGCGGGCCACCTGGGTTTCGATGGCCGCGAACAGGGTGTCGCGGTTCACCGGCTTGGCGATGAAGTCGTCCATGCCTTCGGCCAGGAAGCGGTCGCGGTCGCCCTGCATGGCGTGGGCGGTCAGGGCGATGACCGGCACATCCGCCCAGGCGGCCCCCTGCGCCGCCGCCTCGCGGATGCGGCGGGTGGCCTCCAGCCCGCTGACCACGGGCATCTGCACGTCCATGAGCACCACGTCGAAGGGAACGTGCCCGCCCTGGCCATCCGGCCCGCCGGTCGCGGCGGCTCCGGGTTCCATGGGGCAGCCGTCGCGCAGGCGGTCCAGCGCTTCCTGACCGTCGATGGCCAGGTGCACCTCGTAGCCGCGTTCCTGCAGGAAGAAGGTCAGGAATTCGCGGTTCAGGTCGTTGTCCTCGGCCAGCAGCACGCGCAGGGGAGGGGCCGTTTCCGGCTCGGCCGTGTCGTCCGCTCCATGGGCCAGGCGGGCCAGGCGGACCGGACGGGCAAGGCGCAGGTCGGTGGCGCCCTGCGCCCCCTGCGGGGCGTCCTTGTCCACGGGCAGGGTGAACCAGAACCGGCTGCCCTGGCCGGGGATGCTGTCCACCCCGATGTCCCCGCCCTGCAACCGCACGATGTGCCGCGAGATGGCAAGGCCCAGGCCGCTGCCCCGGTGCCGCCGGGCGTGCGAGCCGTCGGCCTGCGAGAAACTTTCGAACAGCAGGGGCAGCTTGTCCGCCGCGATGCCGGAGCCCGTGTCCTCCACGCTGAAGCGCAGGCAGCCGCCCGGCCGGGGGCACGACTCGCTGCGGCGCACGTCCACGTGCACCCTGCCGGAATCGGTGAATTTCACGGCGTTGCCCGCCAGATTCACCAGCACCTGGCGCAGCCGCAGCGGGTCGCCCTGCATCTGGGCGGGCGCCTCCGCGTCGATGTGCACGGTGAGTGAAAGCCCCTTGCGTTCCGCCTGCACGGCCAGCGGCGCCAGCGCGTCGTTGACGGCGGCGCGCAGGTCGTAGGCCACCTGGTCCAGCCCCAGCCGCCCGGCCTCCATGCGCGAGAAGTCCAGCAGGTCGTTGATCACGTGCAGCAACCCCTCGGACACGTTGCGGATCATGGAAAGGTAGCGGGCCTGTTCCTCGTCGCGGGCATGGGGCGTGGTGTCGTGCTGGCGCGAGAGGGCCACGTCCACGATGCCCAGGATGCCGGAGAGCGGGGTGCGCATCTCGTGGCTGATGTTGGCCACGAACTGGCTCTTGAGTTCGCTGGCGCTTTCCGCCTCTTCCTTGGCCCGTTGCAGGGCCTGTTCCGCCTCGTACAGGCGGCTGATGTCCTGGAAGGCGCCGCGCGCCCGCACCGGCCTGCCGTCCGGACCGCGCTGCACCATGGCCTTCATCTGCCCCATCATCCGCCGCCCCTTGGCCGTCAGCAGGGGGATGTTGTCCCAGAAGACGGATTCCGGCTCGTCGGCGGGTTCGGTGAGCATCCGTTCGAACTGCGCCACGTAGTCCGGGGCGTACATGTAACAGCCCTCCAGCGGGCGGGGCAGCGGCGTGCCGGGCTCCACCTCGAGCAGGGCGTACAGCCCCGGCGACCAGTAGGTGGCCACGTCGTTGGCGATGTCGAAGTCGAAGCTGCCAAGGCCCGCGATGAGCTGGGCCTCCAGCAGCCGGGCTTCGCTGTCGCGCAGGGCCTGTTCGGCCTCGTGCAGGCGGGTGATGTCCTGGAAGGTGCCGCGCATGCGCAGGGGCGTGCCGTCCGGCGCGCGCTGCACCACGGCCTGCATGTGCCCCATGCCCCTGCGGCCCCGGGCGGTGAGGAAGGGGATGGTGTCCACGAGGATGCTTTCCGGCTGGGGGATGCGCGAGGCCAGCAGCGCTTCGTACCATCCGGCGCGCTCGGGCGCATGGATGACGGTGCCTTGCGAGGGGGCCGTGGGGGGCGTGGCCGGGTCCAGTTCCAGCAGGGCGTACAGGCCGGGGGACCAGTAGTCGGCCCGGTCGCGCGTGAGGTCGAACTCGAAGCTCCCGATGCGCGCGATCTGCTGCGCCTCCAGCAGCCGGGCCTCGCTCTGGCGCAGGGCCTGTTCGGCCTCGTGCAGGGGGGTGATGTCCTGGAAGGTGCCCCGGATGTGTTCGGGTAGGCCGTCCGCGCCGTGCCGCGCCATGAGGTGCAGCCGCCCGAACCCGCGCCGCCCGGTGGCGGTGACGTAGGGGAACGAGCGCTGGAGGGTGGTTTCCGGCCGGTCGGCGGGGGCGGACAGGAACGATTCGAACCACGGGGCCGTCTCCGGCGCGTGGCTGAGGAATGCCTGCACCGGCGCCAGCGGGCCGTCGTGCGGGTCCAGTTCCAGCAGGCGGAACAGGCCGGGCGACCAGAACGCCTCGCCCTCGTGCAGGTTCACCGAATAGCTGCCCATGCGGGCGATGAACTGGGCCTCGTTGAGCCGGGCCTCGCTGTCGCGCAGGGCCAGTTCCGCCTCGCGCAGGCTGGTGATGTCCTGGAAGGTGCCCTGGGCGTGCAGGGGCAGGCGGTCGGGCCCGCGCGTGACCCGGCAGTGGAATTGCCCCCAGCCCTGCCGCCCGCCCAGGGTGCGGTACGGAAAGATGCGCTGCAATTCCGTCACCGGCTCGTCCGAAATGCTGGCCACGTGTTCGTGGTACCAGCCCAGTTCTTCCGGTGCGTGGAGGGCGAACACCCCGGCCGGGGGCGGGGGCGGCAGCGCGGGATCGTGGCCGAGCATCTCGTACAGCCCGGCGGACCACACGAACGCCCCGGTGTCCAGGTACAGTTCGAAGCTGCCCATGCGGGCGATCTGCTGCGCCTCCTGGAGGCGGGCCTCGCTCTGGCGCAGGGCCAGGCGGGCGGCCTCGCGCTGGGTGATGTCCTGCAGCACGGCCATGCACCGGGCGGGCGTGCCGGTTTCGCGGTCCTCGTGCAGGGGGCGCAGGCGCACCTCGTGGATGCGCTCGTTCACCGCCATGGTGAAGGTACGCTCGGCGCCCGCCAGGGCCACCTGCAACTGTTCCTCGAAGGGCAGGGCCGCCTGCGGGGGCAGCACGTCCGAAGGCGTGGCCCCTTCAAGCCGCTGGCCTGGCGCCAGCAGGCCGGTCAGTCCCAGCCCGTCGGCCAGCAGGCAGCGCATGCCCTCGTCGAAGAGCATGATGGCCCCGTCGGGATAGTTTTCGGCCAGGGTGCGGTAGCGGGCCTCGCTGCGGCGCAGCGCGGTCTCCGCCTCCAGGCGCCGGCCGCGCTGGCGGCTGGCCGACCAGGCCAGCAGCGAGACGGCCATGCACAGGGCCAGGGTCATGCCCGCGTTGGCCACCGTCTGCCGCCGCCACACGGACAGCGCCAGGTCCAGCGGGGTGTGCATGGTCATGCGGAACGGAAAGCCGCGCAACTGGTGCACCGCCACCA
>JALHHV010000582.1 GCA_022837365.1 Desulfovibrio sp.
CGTGATCACCATCAATGCCAGCGGCTACACCGATGCTGCAGAAACAGTTCTGGAAGACTTCTTTGGCGAACTCAAACCGAAAGACCATAAAAAGATAGTTAAACCCGACCCGGGTGTTGCTTATGCTGCTCCCTTCTATGTCACATACATGGTAGGCCCGAGCGACAAGCCCCTCAAGGATGCCATCAAAGCATACTACGATGCTGTTGAAGGTCTTGGAAATATGGAAACAGCCATGTTCGATCCTTTTGACAGAGAATGGAAATCCTATGCCAAACATAAAGACGTCCTTGGCGGCGTAGAATTTGAAATGACCCGCACTATGGCAAACACCACATACTTGGCCTGGAAGCCATTCCTTACAAGAATAGCACCTACTCCCGGCACCTATACCCCGCCGACTTACAACGACACACCGGATCAAACCGAAACACAACCTGCCCCCGATGGTGTAAATCAATTCTTCTTTGTGCTGGAAGCTTAGAAGCTTACAAAGACCTGACAGGCCCTATCCCGTCCCTTGATTTTGACATCACCTATCTGGACGATGACTGCAACCTGATCGTTTCCTACACAGCCCTGAAGGCAGCCGGTGAAGATTGCGGATATCAATGGTCAGAATGGGTTGGCGATATGCTTCTCTGGGAATGGGCCGATAAAGCAACTTATGCTAAAGGCCACTATTTCTATGCCATCTATCAGGCCCGTGATTACCAGGCATACCTGGATACTTACAATCGGGTAAAGAATGGAGAATACGAAGCTTTGATTGGCAAGATCCAGACCCTGTACGATGCCCAGATGGCAGCTTACAAAGAAGCCAAAGCCGTAAGGGATGCACTGGCCAAGGAACTTAAGGATATCGTAGACGCAATGAAGCTCATAGGTTATGATATCGTTAATGATGAACCGGTCTATGGTTATGTAGAGTATTACGAAAATCTGATCGACGAATACGAATGGATGATCGGACAGGCATCAATGGCTCACGACTATGGCAACTGGTGGTATACCGGCGCCGAGGAAGGCCTGCTCTCCATGA
>JALHHV010000164.1 GCA_022837365.1 Desulfovibrio sp.
CCGGATGGAGGATTCATGAGCCTTGATGCCAAGATTGACGGGGCGCGCCAACTGCTGCGCGAAGTGCTGGACCGGCACGGCCCGCGCCGCGTGGCCGTGGCCTGGACCGGCGGCAAGGATTCCACGCTGGCGCTGACGCTGTGGCGCGGCGTGCTGCGCGACGGCGCGCCCGGCGCGCGCCCGCTGGCCCTGAACCTGGACACGGGGTGCAAGTTTCCGGAAGTGCTGGCCTTTCGCGACCGGCTGGCCGACGAGTGGGGCGTGGAGATGCACATCGCCCGCCCGGATGTCGCCCCCGGCTACCCGGTGGCCGTGGACCGGGCCGCCTGCTGCCGCGACCTGAAGGTGACCCCGCTGCTGCTGGCCCTGCGCCGTCTGGACGTGGCCGTGCTGGTCACCGGCATCCGCCGCGACGAGCACCCCGACCGGGCCGCGCGGCCCGCGCGCGAACCGGTGGCGGAGCCGCCCCACCTGCGCGTGCATCCGGTGCTGGACTTCACCGAGATGGACGTATGGGCCGCCACCATGCAGCTTGGCCTGCCCCATTGCGAACTGTACGGCCGGGGCTACCGCTCGCTGGGCTGCATGCCGTGCACCCTGCCGCCGGAAATGGCGGGGGGCGCCGGGCAGGGCGCGGGCGGCGAACGCGCCGGGCGCGCCGCCGACAAGGAGGCCGTGCTGGCCTCGCTGCACGCTCTGGGTTATTTCTGAGGCACGGTCGGGGGCGCGCACGCGAAAGGGGACGGAAGCCACGTGGCTTCCGTCCCCTTTCGCGTGTCCGGCCGGACCGGCGGATGGGGGCCGCTCCCGCTTGCCTAGGTCCGGTCGCAGTACACGTTCTCCATGAACGATTCCAGCGCGTCGTCCATCTGGTCCACGTATTCGCCCACGGTGTGGGTGGTGCGGCAGGCTCCACGCGCAGCGCGGTGCCGCAGGCGCGGCAGGGAATGGTGGTCTGGGCGGCCCGGGCATGCCCGAAGCCGTAGCTCATGCTGTACATGCGGTCTCCTTGCGGCGCGGCGTGGAAGTGAGGGCGCCATCATGGCCGCGCAGGCGGGGCATACCGCATCGCGCCCGTACGGGCAATCCCTTTCCGCCGCCTTCCCCTTGCGCAAACCCGTCCTTCGTGTACTATGGTAAATACTGCCGGTCATTGCGTGAACCGGTGCCCAACGGCCCGGCGCCCCGGCGGATTCCCGTTCATTTCCAAGGAGACCGCGATGCTTTCCGAACGCATGAACCAGGCCCTGAACGATCAGGTGAAATGGGAAATGTACTCCAGCTACCTGTATCTCTCCATGTCCGCCTATTTCGCGGACATGGGCCTTGCAGGCTTCGCCAACTGGATGCGGGTGCAGGCGCAGGAAGAACTGTTCCACGCCATGAAGTTCTACGACTTCATCAACGAGCGCGGCGGCCGGGTGATCCTGCAACCCGTCGACGCGCCGCCTTCGTCCTGGGACGGCGTGCTGGACGCCTTCCAGAAGACCCTGGAGCACGAGCGGCACGTCACCGCGCGCATCAACGACCTGGTCAACGTGGCCATCGAAGAGCGCGACCACGCCACCAACATCTTCCTGCAATGGTTCGTCACCGAACAGGTGGAGGAAGAGGACAGCGTGAACGACCTGCTGCACAAGCTGCGGCTGGTCAACGGCGAAGGACAGGGCATGCTGCTGCTGGACAAGGACCTGGCCGCGCGGGTGTTCACCATGCCCGCCGCCACGGCCTAGGCGGAAACCGCATCGGGCGGGGGACCCGCAGGGGCGGCCCCGGCCCGCCCGCGCATGCGCCCCGCGCGCGGCGCTGAACAACGCGAGACGGCATACACAGAGCAAGGAGGTGCGGCGTGAGCCACACGGGCAGAAACATCGTCATCGGCGGCGAGGCCGGGCAGGGTCTGGTGACCATCGGCCAGATGCTGACCAGGGCCCTGATCCGCAGCGGCTACGAGGTCGTGGTGTCGCAGGACTACATGTCCCGCGTGCGCGGCGGCCACAACACTTACAGCATCCGCGTGCACGACGCGCCCATCGCCGCCCCGGCGGACGCCATGGACGTGCTGGTGGCCCTGAACCAGGAGACCGTCAGCCTGCACAAGCACGAACTGGCCGAGGGCGGCATCGTCATCCTGGACGCCGGGCTGGACCCCGAAGGGGCCAGGGCCGTGCCGGTGCCGTTCAAGGACGTGGCCCCGCGCCCCATCTTCGAGAACGTGGCCGCGCTGGGCGTGCTGGGCTCGCTGCTGGGGGTGGACCGGCCCACCATGGAAGGGCTGGTGCGCGAAACCTTCGGCAAGAAGGGCGACAAGGTGGTGGGCCAGAACATGAAGGTGCTGGACGACGCCTGGAAATGGGCGGAAGCCCACCGCGCCAGCTGCGCCGCGTTGCCCGCGCCCAAGGGAGCCAAGGGCCGCATGATGCTGCACGGCAACGAGGCCATCGCCCTTGGTGCGCTGGCGGCGGGCGTGAAGTTCTGCTCGTTCTACCCCATGACCCCGGCCACCTCGGTGGCGCAGGAACTCATCACCAAGGGGCGCAAGCTGGGCGTGGTGGTGGAACAGGCCGAGGACGAGATAGCCGCCATCAACATGGCCCTGGGGGCCACCTATGCCGGGGCCAAGGCGCTGGTGCCCACCTCCGGCGGGGGCTTCGCCCTGATGACCGAAGGCGTCAGCCTTGCGGGCGTCATGGAGGCCCCGGTGGTCATCGTGCTGGCCCAGCGGCCCGGCCCGGCCACCGGCCTGCCCACCCGCACCGAACAGGCCGACCTGAACCTGGCCCTGTACGCGGGCCACGGCGAATTCCCCCGCGCCATACTGGCCCCGGCCACCATCGAGGACTGCTTTCACCTCACCCACGCGGCCTTCGACCTGACCGAGCGCTTCCAGACGCCGGTCTTCGTGCTGACCGACCAGTACCTGTCCGACTCGTACCGCGCGGTGGTTCCCTTCGACCTGGATGCGCTGCCCCCCGTGGCCGAGCCGGACTTCAGCCCCGGCGGCGGGCCGAAGTTCAAGCGCTACAAGCGCTACGAGCTGACCGAAAGCGGCGTTTCGCCCCGCAAGGTGCCCGGCTTCACCGAAACGCTGGTGCTGGCCGACTGCCACGAGCACACCGAGCAGGGCAACATCACCGAGGACGCGGACCTGCGCACCGCCATGAACGACAAGCGGCTGCGCAAGGGCGAAGGGCTGCATAAGCTGGTCATCCCCCCGCGCGTGTCCGGCGACGCCAAGCCCGACCTGATGCTGGTCTGCTGGGGCTCCAGCGAGGGGCCGGTGGGGGAGGCGGCGGAGATGTTGCGCGCCAGGGGCCGCACGGTGGGCGTCATGAGCTTCACCCAGGTCTGGCCGCTGGACCCCGCGCAGTTCCTGCCCGCCCTTCAGGCGGCGAAGGAAGTGGTGTGCGTGGAAGGCAACGCCACGGGCCAGTTCGCCCGCCTGCTGCGGCAGGAGACCGGGTTCGAGGTGTCGCGCACGCTGCTGCGCTATGACGGGCGCATCTTCACGCCGGGGTGGCTGGCGGAGCGCCTCGGCTAGGCAACCCGGCCTTTTTCCCGCTGGCGGCCCGGACAACGGAATTTCACAGGGAATTTCCAGGAGCGATCATGGATATCGAAGTCTACGGCGAATACAAGAAGACCGCGTGGTGCCCCGGCTGTGGCAACCACGACGTGATGAAGGCCGTGCGGCAGGCGCTGGCCGGGCTGGACCTTGCCCCCAACAAGGTGGCGCACGTCTCGGGCATCGGCCAGGCGGCCAAGGCGCCGCACTACATCGACCTCAACGGCTTCAACGGGCTGCACGGGCGCGGCCTGCCCCCGGCGCAGGCCATCAAGCTGTGCAACCCGGAGCTGACCGTCATCGCCCAGAGCGGCGACGGCTGCAACTACGGCGAGGGCGGCAACCACTTCCTGGCGGCCATCCGCCGCAACGTGGACATGACCCTGCTGGTGCACGACAACCAGATCTACGGGCTGACCAAGGGGCAGGCCAGCCCCACCACCCCGGAAGGGCAGATCACCAAGAGCCAGCCCGACGGGGTGCGCAACGCGCCGTTCAACCCCATCGCCGTGGCCGTGGCCATGAAGTGCTCGTTCGTGGCGCGCTCGTTTTCGGGCAACATCCCGCATCTGGTGGAGATGATCCAACTGGCCATCCGGCACAAGGGCTTCGCGCTGGTGGACCTGTTCTCGCCGTGCGTGTCGTTCAACAAGGTCAACACCTTCGGCTGGTACAAGCAGCGCTGCCAGGAACTGCCCGAAGACTACGACCCCACGGACTGGGCAGCCGCCATGCAGGTGGCGCAGGAGTTCGGAGAGCGCATCCCCATCGGGGTCATCTACCGCAACGACAGGCCCACGCTGGACGCCAGCCTGCCGGTGCTGCAAAAGGGGCCGCTGGGCCGCCAGCCCGTGGACAAGGACGGGTTGCGGGCGTTGATGCAGTCCTACACGTAAGCCGGAAACGGCTTCTGGATGAAATGATCGCCGCCGGGCCGGTCGCATGATGGCGGACGGCCCGGCGGGAACAGCAAGGGAGGATGCCATGCACAAGGTCGTGCTGTATGCCGTTCAGGGCGAGGTGCCGTGTTTCGTGCACGTGCTGCTGAACGCGCTGGACATGCACGCGCGCGGCTGGGACGTGCGCGTGGTGGTGGAAGGGCAGGCCATCAAGGTCGTGCCCGTGGTGGCGGGCACCGGGCATACCATGCGCCCGCTGTTCGAGAAGGCGCGTGACGCCGGGCTGTTCGCGGGGGCGTGCAGGGCCTGCGCGGCCACCCAGCGCATGGCCGAGGAAGTGCAGGCAACGGGCCTGGAACTCATCGGGGACATGAGCGGTCACCCGGCCATGGCCGACTGGATCGAGCAGGGCTACGCGGTGATCACCATGTAGCGCCGTGGCATGCAGGCACACGGTGCCGGAACGCGCCCGCGCTCCCGAGGGGAGGGCCGGGCCGAACGCACGACGCGCCCCGCCGGACGAGCTTCCGGCGGGGCGCGTCGCGCCGTTATTCCCCCAGCACGGCGCGCAGCAGCGAGGCCAGTTGGCGGCGCACCAGTTCCGTTTCCGCCGCCGATACCTGCGGCATGTCGGCGGGACGGTTGGCCCGGCCAGCGCGTCGCCTTCCTCGATGTCGGCCAGCGCCGCCGCCGAGCGGCCCATGATGCAGAAGAACCGTTCCGGTTTCCAGCCCATGCGCTCAAGCTCCGCCGCTGCGGCGGGGGAATACTCGAAGCCGGGCAGGCCGTCCGCGCCCACGGTGGGGTGGGGGGCGTCTCCGGGGCCGGTCGTCCGCGTCATCCAGTCGCGGAAGCGGGGAAAGTCGTCGATGAAGCGGGTCAGTTCGGCGTTGTCGAAGGGGGGCTGGTCGTAGAAACCGGCGGCGTGGGCCTGCGGCGTCGCCAGCAGCGCCAGCGCAAGGCAGATGCAGGCCACGGACGCGGCGAGGCCGAGGGCGCGGCGGAGAGGGACAAAGCGGGATGAAGGCGTGGACATGGAAATCCTTTGGTTGCGGTAGGGGGCGGGGAGTGGCAGCGGATGCGCCGGGCACGCCCCGGATGCGATCACCTGTCTACAGGCGGGGGCGGCGAAAGGGAAGCCCGGCGCGGGAACGAAACGGCCGGTGCGGCGACGCACCGGCCGGAGGGAACCATGGAACCGGGCTTGCGCACCGCACCGCCGAAAGGACGGCATGCGGCGGCCGCTCGCCGCTAGTCGTACTTCACCGAACTGATCTTCATCAGGCGGTCCCAGTTGTGGTACGATTCGATGTAGCGGATGGTGCCGGTCTTGCCGCGAATGACCACCGAGTGGGTGATGGCCCCGGAACCGGTGTACTGCACCCCGCGCAGGAAGGTGCCGCCCGAGATGCCCGTGGCGGCGAAGAACACCTCGTCGCTGCGCACCAGCGTGTCCACGGTGTGGATTTCGCGCAGGTCAAGGCCAGCGTCGTGCAGGGCTTCCTTTTCGGGGTAGGACTGCGGGTCCAGGCGGGCCAGTATCTGGCCGCCCACGCCCTTGATGGCGCAGGCCGCCAGCACGCCC
>JALHHV010000583.1:0-470 GCA_022837365.1 Desulfovibrio sp.
GCGGTTCTCCTGCCGGGCGGTGATGTGCGGGCCGGGGGCGGCCGGGTCCGGGTTGCCGCCGGGCAGCGGCGGCAGCAGCAGGTCCAGCAGGTGGCTGGCGGGGCTGCCCGCTTCCGCCAGACGGTCGCGGCACATGGCGCAGTAGGTGACGAAGGGCAGGTCACAGGCGTCGGCCCTGCGCTTGATGACGGTGCGGGCCAAATCCGGGTCCGCCTCTGCCATCAGGCCGCCGTAGCCGCAACATTCGGTAAGCTGGCCGGTCAGGTCCGGCTCGTGCACCGCCACCCCGCGCGCGGCCAGCAGCCCGCGCACCGTGGCCCGCAGGGGTTCGTCCTCGCGCGCGGCGCAGGGGTCGTGCAGGGTGAGCGCCGCCGGGGCGGACACTTCCGGCCCGCCGGTCCCGTATTCCGCCAGCGCGGCCCACAACGGGGTCTGGGGCAGGTCGGGCAGCAGCGTGCGCAACGTCGTGC
>JALHHV010000583.1:567-1564 GCA_022837365.1 Desulfovibrio sp.
GCGCGCAGCAGCGCGGCATGCGGTCCGTTGCTGAAGGCCATGTCGTCCAGCGCGAATTCGTGGGTGGAGGGCGGCATCTTGCCGTCATGCACCAGGGTGCGCCGCGCCTCGTGGCACAGCGGGGCCATGTCGAAGCCGGTGGGGCACACCGTACCGCACAGGCCGCACAGGCTGCACGAGTTGATGAACCGGTTGGCCTGATGCACGCCCTTGACGATGGCGAGGTTGTTGTAGATGCGCCGGGCGTGCTTCTTGGGGTAGTCGCCGTACTTTTCCAGGTACGCGCACACCTTCACGCATTCCAGGCACTGGCATTGCAGGCAGCGGGCCGCCTCTTCCCGGTACGGGGCGTCGGGTGCGGATTCGCCGCCCCCCTCCCCTGCGGGCGGCAGCGCGGGCAGCGCCACGGGCGGCACCGCCTGCACCCCGACAAGACTGGTGAACAGCCGCGTCTCGAACGGCCCCTGCCGCTCGCGCCCGGCCGCCAGCGACACGCCGGTGAGGTGGCGGTCCATGGAGGTGGCCGCGTGGCGGCCGTCGGCGGCCTCGTCGATACAGCGCGGCAAACCTGCCGGGCCGTCCACGGGCCAGCCGCCGCAGAACACGCCGGGCAGGTCCGGGTGGGCCAGGGTCAGCGCGTCGCACTGTGGGCGCGACCGGTGCGGCGAAGCGCACCTTGAGCTTGGCCAGCCGGTCCAGTTCCTTGTGCAACGCCTGTGGTGGCAACACGTCCGGGGAGATGGCGGCAAGGCGGCCCAAGGCGGCTGATCGGGCGCTACCATCAGCATCACCGGCGGCCCCACCATCGGCGCTGCTCTCGCCGCCGTCTTCCAGCCATCCGGCCAAGGTCACCGCGTGGCCCTTCTTCGCTAGGTCCCAGGCCACGGTCAGCGCGGCCAGCCCGCCGCCCAGCACGGCGGCGCGCAGCCCCCGCCCCGGCAGGGGGCGCGGGTCGGCCGCAGGAACCGACAGCGCGGCGCAGGCCCGCTCCAGCGCC
>JALHHV010000165.1 GCA_022837365.1 Desulfovibrio sp.
TTTTTCGGAGCAGCGCGTTATTTTGCGTGCGGCACGCTTGACGGCAGGGGGGAAGGTGCGTATTTACGCATCTCCTTACCAATTGGCAGCGTTCTTGTTTCCCTCGTTCGATCTTCGCATGTGCAAAGCTCCGGACAGATGAAAAGAAGAGCCTGAGAAAATTCCGGAGTATTTCACATGTCCAAGAAGCTCTACGTCGGCAACCTTCCCTTCTCCAGCAGCGAAAGCGACCTGCGCGCCCTGTTCTCCAACCACGGCGAAGTGCAGTCCGTCGCCCTGATCATGGACCGCGAAACCGGTCGTCCCCGTGGCTTCGGCTTCGTGGAAATGGACGACGACGGCGCCCGCGCCGCCATGGAAGCCCTTGACGGCCGCGACTTCCAGGGTCGCAGCCTGAAGGTGAACGAAGCGCAGGAACGCGCTCCCCGCCAGCCCCGCTGGTAGGTCTTCGCTCCCCCCTATCGTCTGGACCGGGTCCCACCCATTTCGGGCGGGACCCTTTCTTTTCGACGCGGCTCCGCGTCACAAGCCGGAGGAGACCCCTATGGCCAAAGACGATTATTTCGAAGTGGCGGGCGTGGTGCAGGAAGCCCTGCCCAGCACGCTGTTCCGGGTGGAACTGGAAACGGGTCACACCGTGCTCAGCCACCTGTGCGGCAAGATGCGCAAGTTCCGCATCCGCATCCTGCCCGGTGACAAGGTGCGCGTCGCCATGTCCCCCTACGACCTGACCAAGGGCCGCATCGTGTTCCGCGAACGCTAGGCGGCCCGTCACGGCCCCCGCGCCGTGTCCCGTAGCCTGAAGGCCCCCGCTGGCGTTGCGCCTCCGGGGGCTTTTCGTTTGCGGTTCCCCCCGCCGCGGCGCGGATCGGGCCGGGTTCCGTCGGGCAGAACGCGGGGGCGCGGGCTTTGACACCCCCGGCCGCATGGGGCATTGCGGTGTGGGGCGAAGGCGGTCCGCCGCGCTGCCCCATTTTTGCGCACCTTCTCCGGAGCCGTTCATGGGACACATCGCCGCCAGGGACATCTACCGCCGCCTCGGCCACGCCATCGACAACACGCCCGTGCGCACGCCGTGGAACGACGCCTTCCACGCCATGCTGCGCGAACTGTACACGCCGGAGGAAGCGGAACTGGTGGTGCGCATGCCGTACCGCCCGTCGTCCATGGGGCGGTTGGAACAGGTCACCGGCATGCCGCGCGCCCGGCTGCAACCGCTGCTGGACCGGCTGTGCGACAAGGGGCTGGTGCTGGATATCCGCGAGGACGGCGGCCACGCGGCCCCAGCTACCGCGGACAATGACGACGGCTGCCTGTACATGATCAGCCCCATCGTCATCGGCATCTTCGAGTTCACCATGATGCGCACCGGCGGGGCGCTGCCCAGCAAGCGCTGGGCGGAACTGTTCCACGACTACATGTTCGGCGACCGGGCCTTCCTGGACGCCAACTTCGGCGACGGGCAGCGCGTCTCGGTCATGCGCGCCCTGCCGCACCAGGAAACCCTGGGCGACCACGTGGAAATCCTAGACTACGAGCGCGCCGCCGCGCTGGTGGAGGAACAGCGCACCTTTGCCGTGGGCTTGTGCTCGTGCCGCCACGAAAAGCACCACCTCGGCGCCCGCCAGTGCGACGTGGACATGGAAACCTGCACCTCCATGGGCTCCGGCGCGGAATATCTGATCCGGCACGGCTTTGCCCGGCGCATCGACAAGGCGGCCATGCACGACATCCTGGCCCGCTCGCGCGACCTCGGCTTCACCCTGTCCGCCGACAACGTGCGGCAGGGCGTGGGGTTCATCTGTCACTGCTGCGGCTGCTGCTGCAACCTCATGCAGGGCATCCGCCAGTGGGGGCATGCCGGAGTGCTGGTCACCTCGTCGTTCATCGCCCGGTGCGATGCCAGCCTGTGCAACGGTTGCGGCCTGTGCGGGCGGGCCTGCCCCATCGACGCGGTGTCGCTGCCCGTGCCGGACGGCGGCCGCAAGCGCGACCGGCGCTGCGTGGTGGACGAGGCGTACTGTCTGGGCTGCGGGGCCTGCGCCCTGAAATGCCCCACCGGGGCGTTGCGGCTGCATCCGCGCCAGCGCAAGGTGCTGCACCCGGCGGACAGCTTCGAGCGGGTCATCTTGCAGAGCCTGGAGCGCGGCACCCTGCAGAACCTGGTCTTCGACAACCCCAACAGCCGTACGCAGGAATTCATGCGCGGGCTGGTGGGCGGCTTTCTGCGCCTTGGCCCGGTGAAGCGGACGCTGATGGGCGAGGCGTTGCGCTCGCGCTTTCTCGACGCGGTACGCCGTATGGCCGGGTAGGGCGCGTCGTTCCCTTTCCGCACGGCAAAGCCCCCGCCGGCAACGCTGGCGGGGGCCTGGTGTTTACAGGACGGGCCGGGTGCGCCGGATGCGCCGCGTCAGTTGCAGGGGGTGGGGTGCGATTGCAGCAGGTCCTCGGCGATGACGGCGCGTTCCCCCTCGTCGGCGGGGTGCACGCACAGACAGTCCGCGCCCTGGCCCACGGCGGCGGCGCGCTTGTCGTGCCTGCCGAGGTGGCTGCCCAACTCCGCCGAGTGTCCGATGAACATGGGGCTGTAGCCCGTGTCCAGCACCGCCTGCGGCTTGCGGGCGAACATGAACACCCCGCTGAAATCGGCCATGGTGGCGCCCAGCGGGTACACCGCGAAGGTGTAGGCCTTGCCCGAAGCTCCGGTGAACGAGGTCATGGCGATGGGTTCCATAGTGCCTCCTTCGTGTTGCGGGAAATTCGATACCCTTTGGTACCATATAGGCACGCAACGGCCGTGCCGCAATGATTTCCGAAGGGTAGGCGGGGCTGTGTCACCCCGGAATGCCGGCGGCCCCTAGAATTCGATGCCCTTGGTCGCCTGCACCCCCTTCTGCCACGGGTGCTTCACCTCGTTCATCTCGGTGACCAGGTCGGCCCGCTCGGCCAGCCAGCCGGGCAGCCCGCGCCCGGACAACACCAGGTGCTTGCATTGCGTTTCCGCCAGTTCCAGCAGGCATTCCACTTCTTCGTTGGTCACGATGCAGTAGCCCAGGGCGTACAGGGTTTCGTCCAGCACCAGCATGTCCACCTCGGGCAGGATGTCTTCGGCCCATTGCAGCAGGTCCAGCGCGGCCTTGCGGTGGGCGGGGCGGTCCTCCTCGCGCCGCAGGAATCCCTTGCCTCCGGCGCGGAAGCGTTCGCCCAGCAGCCGCTCCAGCATCGCCTGTTCGCCCGCCTGGCCGGGGCGTTTCATGAACTGCCCGAAGGCCACGGTCAGGCCCTGCCCCAGGGCGCGGATGGCCTGCCCCACGCAGGCGGACGTCTTTCCCTTGCCGTTGCCGGTATATATCAGCAGCATGCGTCAGTTCTCCGGGGTGTCCCAGCCCACCCCCGGCACGGCGGCTCCGCAGCGGGCACACCGCGACGAGGCGGGCAGGTGGGTGTGAAAGCCTTCGCGCCGGGCGAACAGCGCGCCGCAGGCGGGACAGTGGGTGGATTCGGCGGGGTGGCCCGGCATGTTGCCCAGGTAGACGAAGTGCAGCCCTTCCTCGCGCCCGATTTCCCAGGCGCGCTCCAGCGTGGCGGGCGGCGTGGGGGGGCGGTCGGTCAGGCGGTAGGCCGGGTGGAAGCGCGAAAGATGCCACGGTACGCCGGGGCCCAGTTCGTCACGGATGAACCGGGCCATGTCGCGCACCTCCGCCGGGTCGTCGTTCAGGCCGGGGATGAGCAGGGTGGTCACCTCCAGCCACCAGCCCATGCGGGCGATGGTGCGCAGGGTGTGTAGCACCGGTTTCAGCCGCGCGCCGCACTGTTCGGCGTAGAAGCGTTCGGTGAACGCCTTCAGGTCGATGTTGGCCGCGTCGATGCGGTGCTCCAGTTCGGCCAGGCATTCCGGCGACTGGAACCCGTTGGAGACCATGATGGTGGCAAGCCCGGCGGCGCCGGCCGCGTCCGCCGTGTCGCTCATCAGTTCGAAAAAGATGGTGGGCTCGGAATAGGTGAACGACACCGACGCCGCCCCGCTGGCCCTGGCCTCGGCCACCAGCCGGGCCGGGGTGGTGCGCTGGCCGCGCACGATGCCTTCTTCCGCCGGCGGGCGCGACAGCGACCAGTTCTGGCAGAAGCCGCAGGACAGGTTGCAGCCCATGGTGCCGAAGGAATAGGTGAGCGTGCCCGGCATGAAGTGGAACAGCGGCTTCTTTTCCACCGGGTCCAGGTTCACGGCGGCCACGTTGTCGCCCACCAGGGTGAACAGCCTGCCCACGGGGGCGGTTCCCGGCGGCGCGCAGTAATGGCTGCACAGGCGGCATTGCACGCGCGCCGCGTCCGCATCCGGGGATGCGGCGTCGGGGGAGGGCAGGGGCTTCCAGATGCGGGCATCGAGCATGGCGGTGGTCCTTGGCGGAGGAGAGTGAAGGGCGGCGCGGCTACTGCCGCTTGCCCGTCCCCATGCCGCCGGGCGGCAGGGGTGTGGGCCGCATGACGCCGCCCCGGTTCCCCGAATCTCCGGGCTTCTGTTGGTTCCAACTGCCGCCATGGCCGCCCTGCTGCTGGCCCCACGTGCCGTTGACGTTGATTTCGGGCGCGATGATCATGGGCACCTGCTGCTGCGGCATGTCCTGATGCCGGGGCGGCCCCTTGGACTCCATGATCCGGTCGCCGGTGTCCGGGTCGCGCCCGATGTACGACTGGTCGCCGCCGGTGCCCATGATGGTGTCGTGGCGGGGACGCTCCTGTTGCGGCGGGATGCCTTCTTCCGTGCCCGTGGAGCCGGTCACGGATTCCGCAATGAGCGTGTGGCGTTCCGCCTGCGCGGCCGCACCCTCGCGGGCGGTCGCAACACCCGGCAATACCGCTGTGGACAGCATGGCCGCTGCCAGTATACCATAGGAGAAAGCCCGTGCCAGCAAGGGTTTCATGGCGTGTTCCTCTTGCGCTTCGGGGGGTAAAAGCCTATGAAGGGCTTCCGGAAAATCCGGAGCAGACGACCCAAGGAGCCTACGTCAATGTCTGAGGACCGTTCCAAAGCCTACACCGATGCGGGGGTGGATATCAACGCCGGCAACGCCCTCGTGTCGCGCATCAAATCCATCGTCGCCCGCACGCACACCAATGGCGTGATATCCGACATCGGCGGGTTCGGCGGCCTGTTCAAGCCGGACCTTGCGGGGATGGACGAACCGGTCCTCGTCTCCTCCACCGACGGCGTGGGCACCAAGCTCAAGTGCGCCTTCCAGTTCGGCAGGCACGACACCGTGGGCATCGACCTTGTGGCCATGAGCGTCAACGACATTCTGGTGCAGGGCGCCCGGCCGCTGTTCTTCCTCGACTATTTCGCCACCGGCAAGCTGGACGTTGACGTGGCCGCCAGCGTCATCTCCGGCGTGGCGGAGGGGTGCCGCCGTTCCGGGTGCGCCCTGCTGGGCGGCGAGACCGCCGAAATGCCCGAGATGTACGCCCCCGGCGAATACGACCTGGCCGGGTTCTGCGTGGGCCTCGTGGACAACACGCGCATCGTGGACGGCTCGTCCATCCGAGTGGGTGACGCCATCATCGGCATCGCCTCCACCGGCCTGCACTCCAACGGCTACAGCCTGGCCCGCAAGGTGCTGGCCCAGAGCGGCCTGGGCGGCGACGACCCGCTGCCCGGCTCGGACCGCACCGTGGCCGACGTGCTGCTGGAACCCACCGCCATCTACGTGGATATCGTGCGCTCGGTGATGCGCGACTTCGACATCAAGGGCATGGTGCACGTGACCGGCGGCGGCTTCTACGACAACATTCCCCGCGTACTGCCCGCCACCGTGGAGGCGCATATCGATTTCGGCTCGTGGACCGTGCCGCCGGTGTTCAACTGGCTGCTGGCCCAGGGCAACCTGACCTGGCCGGAAATGTTGCAGATATTCAACTGCGGCATCGGCTACATCATGATCGTCTCGCCCGACGTGTGCGACGAGGTGCTGGGCCGCGTCAACGCCATGCACGCCCAGGC
>JALHHV010000166.1:0-937 GCA_022837365.1 Desulfovibrio sp.
CAAACTTCGTCTGCCATGGCTTTGCTGTCCTTATCCGTAAGACTCGCGCTGTGCGCTCGCCTAACGGCTAAGGCTCGGTCGAATACGGTAAGAGTACGCTCTGCGGTCGCCATCCGTAAGGTTCGCTTCGCTCACCTAACGGCTGCCACACTCCCTCATGGCAGGCTCGTTTTCCTTGCCAACGAACGAAAGTCCTAATTTGGAAACAGCCCCTAGGGCCACCGGCCGCAACGCCGGAAGAATCCGGCCATGGCCGCCACCTCGGCCCCGTCCACTCCGGCGGCTGCCGGTCCTCCCCCGGCGCGTCTCCTCCGGCAGCGGCGCATCAGGTCGTCGAACTCCTGCCGCAACGGCCCGGGCACCCCGATGGCGGGCAGCCCGGCCCGCAGGCGCACGTTGCCCCCGGCAAAGGGACGCCGCACGGCCAGTTCCAGAAACACCCGCACCGCTTCCTCGAGCGGGTCCGAAGCGTCCGGCGGGACGGCGACGCCGGGCAGCGGTTCGCGCGCGGGCGGCTGCCCGGCGGTCCCGGCGCCCTCCCCGGTCCTGTCATGCGGCGCGCCGGTGAGCAGCGCGTTCACCGCGCGGGCCGTGCCCCAGGTGAGGTCGAACGTGCCGGAGCGCACCCGGCGCAGCACCCAGCCCAGCGCCTGGCCCTGCCGCCGGACGAAGATCCGGGCATCGGGCGACGCCGGGGCCTGAGGGTCTCCGGCCAGAATGCGGCGCACGGCGTCGGTGGACAGGTCGAAACCGGCCAGCACGGCGGCATCGCAGATGTGCTCGGCGAACAGGCTTTCCGCGCGGAACAGCGCGCCGGAACGGGCATCGGCAATCATGAAACACCTCCTGCCGGACGGAAACAAAGCCCCGGCGCGCCGCTGGCATGGCGCGCCGGGGACACCCCTGCATGGGAAAACCGGTACTCGGATTCAGTCTA
>JALHHV010000166.1:982-5265 GCA_022837365.1 Desulfovibrio sp.
GCGTCCGCCCCCGGCGCGGCACACCGGGGGCGGACGAAACATCGGCCATGCAAGAGGGCCGGTTATTCCATGCCCATGGCCTTGCCGATCTTCCGCGCCACCTTCTTGACCTTCTCGAAGGGCTTGCCTTCCTCCAGCTTGGCGAACTCGCGCAGCAGTTCTTCCTGCTTCTTGGAAAGGCTGGTGGGCGTCAGCACGCGCACCTCCACCAGCAGGTCGCCCTTCTGGTGATGGCCGAGGTAGGGCAGGCCCTGGTCGGTCAGGCGGAACACCTCGCCGCCCTGGGTGCCCCTGGGGATTTCCAGGGTCACCGGGTCGTCGAGGGTGGGCACCTCGATGCGGTCGCCAAGGGCGGCCTGCACGAAGCTGATCTCGTGGGTGATGACCAGGTCCTGGCCCTGACGGCGGAAGGTCTTGTCCTGCTCCACGCTGACGACCACGTACAGGTCGCCGGGCGGTCCGCCGTGCAGGCCCGGTTCGCCCTCGCCGCGCAGGCGCAGGCGGTTGCCGGTGTCCACCCCGGCGGGAATGCGCACGGACAGTTCGCGCACCTGTTGCAGGATGCCCGCACCCTTGCATTTGGGGCAGGGCGTGGAAATGACCTGCCCTTCGCCCCGGCACACGGGGCACGGCACGGCGATCTGGAAAAAGCCCTGGCTCTGGCGGATCTGGCCGCTGCCGCCGCAGTGGCGGCACTGTTCGGGCCGCGTGCCGGGGGCCGCGCCGGAACCGCCGCACTCGTCGCAGGCCACCTTCTTGGGCAGGCGCAGGGTGACCTCGTCGCCCTTGGCGGCCTGACGGAAGGAGATGGACAGGTTGTAGCGCAGGTCGGCCCCGGCCTGGGGGCGCGGGCCGCGCATGCGCGACGAGCCGGTGGCGAACCCGAAAAGGTCGCCGAAGATGTCGCTGAAGTGGGCGAACACGTCCTCGGCATTGGCGAAGCCGTGGCCGCCGCCGTTGCCGTTGAGGCCCGCGTGGCCAAACCTGTCGTACCGCGCCCGCTTGTCGGCGTCGCGCAGCACGTCGTAGGCCTCGGCGGCCTCCTTGAACTTCTGCTCGGCCTCGGGATTGTCCGGGTTGCGGTCGGGGTGGTACTGGAGCGCAAGCTTGCGGTACTGCCGCTTGATCTCGTCCTCCGACGCGTCCCGGCCCACGCCGAGCACCTCGTAATAGTCACGCTGGCTCATGGCTGGCTATTCGGCCCGGACGTCGTCCTCGGTCTCCACGTAGCGCGCCTCTTCATCGGGCAGCACCTTGCCGGCGGCGATCTCGCGCAGGGCGGTCACCACTTCCTTGTTGCGCGAATCGACCAGCGCCTCGTACCCTTCGCGGTACTGGCGCACGCGCTTGATGGCCATCTGCACGAGAAGGAAGCGGTTGTCGACGCGTTCCTGGCAGTCTTCGACGGTAATGCGGGCCATGGGAGCTCCTTGCGGAAAGGATTGGGCGCGGCGGCGCGGACGCGCGCAACGCCTCTTTCAGGTAATGCGGCAGTGCCGGTTGTCCAGTCCCCCGCGCGGATTCCGGCGGGGCATCGACTTCCGGCACACAGGCGGCACGCGGACGCACTACGCCAAGCTGCACAACATACCCGTCCCGTCAAGGCGCGTCAAGCACCCCTGCGCTGCTGCGATGGCGGGGCGCATACCCGGATAGTATATGATGCGCCGCCCGGCGCCCGGCGCGGGTCAGCGGTTGCTTCCGCCCCCGTGCCGGGGTATCGGGGGGCGGCCCGGCCATGCGGCGCCCCTCCCCCGCCCCCCGCCACATTGTCGCCACCCCGCCAGACGGAGAATCCATGCCCCGCGAAAAACTGTCCTACGCCCAGAAGCAGTGCGTCACCGCCGCAGGCAAGCTGATGCAGCAGACCGCCATGATCCACCCCGGCGCGCGCATCGGCGTGGCCGTTTCGGGCGGCATGGACAGCTGGGTGCTGTTGCAGGTGCTGAAGCTGCGCCAGCGCATCGTGCCCTTCCGGTTCGAGATCATGGCCCTGCACGTGAACCCCGGCTTCGACCCGCACAACCACGCCCCCCTGCTGCCCTGGCTGCGCGCCAACGGCGTGGCCTCGCACATCGAGGTCACCGACCACGGCCCGGTGGCCCATTCGCCCGCCAACCTGCGCAACTCGCCCTGCTTCTACTGCGCCAAGCTCCGCCGCACCCGGCTGTTTGAACTGTGCAAGCAGTACGGGCTGACCCACCTGGCCTTCGGGCACAACGCCGACGACCTGGTGACCACCTTCTTCATGAACCTGGTCCAGACCGGGCGGGTGGACGGCATGTCCATGAAGGAAGCCTTTTTCGGCGGCAGGCTGACGGTTATCCGCCCCATGATGCTGGTGGAAAAGCCGGTCATCGCCCGCGCGGTGAAACAGTGGAACCTGCCCGTGTGGACCAACCCCTGTCCGTCGGCCTTCGATTCGCGCCGCAGCGAGATGGCCGCCGAGGTGAAGGAGTTGTGCAAGGGCAACAAATTCGCGAAAGCAAACATTTTCAATGGATTGATCCGCTGGCAGCTTGGGTTGACACCCTCGGACCAATAACGCTAGACAACCCGTTAGGCTCTACGCCCAGCCACGGCGCGCCACCCCACCGCCACGCTGCGGCATGCGCCGCCCAACGCCTCCCCCGCCCGTACAACGCCCTAACCCCAGGACCGCGCCCGACACATGCTGCTCGGCAAGTACCACATCGTCATCCTCAAGGAGCGCGACGGCGCCCACCGCAACCTGCGCATGCGCGGGTGGTTCGGTTTCGCCGTGGTCTGCCTGGGGCTGGCGCTGGCCGGGACCAACGTGTGGCTGTGGGGCTTCTACTCCGAAAACCTGGCCCTGCAACGCCGCCTGGCCGAGGCCGAACGCACGGTGGAGGAGCAGAACGGGCAGATGCTGAACATGGTGGGCAAGGTGCGCACCCTGCAAGCCGATCTTTCGCGCGTGCAGCAGTTCGACTCCAAGCTGCGCCTGATGATGAACATGGAGAAGGACGCCGGCGAAACCGCCTCCATGGGCGGCTCGCGCTCCGAAGACTTTTCCAAGAGCTACCTGCCGCTGCATCGCCAGGAACTGCTGGCCCGCAAGATGCACAGCTTTCTGCAACAGCTTTCCACCGACGTGCGGCTGGAAGAGGTGCGCCAGCAGGAACTGGTGCGCGCCCTGCGCGAAAACCGCGAGGTGCTGGCCGCCACCCCCTCCATCTGGCCCGCCGACGGCTACATTTCCTCCACCTTCGGCATGCGCGCCTCGCCGTTCACCGGCAAGGGCGAATTCCACAAGGGCATCGACGTCATCAACCGCCCCGGCACGCCCATCTACGCTCCGGCGCGCGGCACCGTCACCCTCGCCGGGGTGGACGGGGCCTACGGCAACTGCGTGGTGCTGCAACACGGCGGGGGGCTTTCCACCCGCTACGCGCACATGCAGCGCTTCGTGCTGAAGGAAGGCCAGACCGTCAACCGGGGCGACCTGATCGGCTACATCGGCAACTCGGGACGCAGCACCGGCCCGCACCTGCACTACGAGGTGCGCCTGAACGGGGTGTGCGTGAATCCCATGCGCTACATCCTCAACTAGGCGCGCCCGGCTCCCTCACCCTCTTTCCCCGCACCTCATGCCGCACATCTTCGACACCCCCTTCGCGTGGGACATCGAGTGGCTGCTGCGCGTCAACGTGGAATGGCGCAACGCCGCGCTGGACCTGCTGATGCCGCTCGTCTCCAGCACCCTGCTGCTGTGGGTGATCATCGCCGCCTGCGCGGCGCTGTATCTGGCCCGCGCGGGCAGGGACGGGCTGCGGCCGCTGCTGGCCCTGCTGCTGGTGGTGGGCATTGCCGCCGGACTGGCCGACGCCTCCAGCAACGTGTTCAAGAAGGCCACCGACCGGGTGCGCCCGCTGAAGGCCCTGCCGCTGGTGCACCACCGCGACGACGGGCAATGGAAGCAGAACCCCGCCGACTTCGTCCAGCGCAAGAACAAGGGCGATTCCTTCGTCTCGGCCCACGCGGCCAACACCATGGCCGTGGCCGTGGCGCTGTACGCCATGCTGCCGGGCCTTGGCGCGGCCTGCCCCCGCAGGCGGGAAACGGCCATCCCGGCCGCGCCCCGCAGGCCGGGCGTTTTCAACGCACGGACGCTGGTCTTCCTGCTGCCGCTGGTGGTGGGCTATTCGCGCCTGTACCTTGGCAAGCACTACCCTTCCGACGTGCTGGGCGGCTGGCTGGTGGGCGCGCTTGCCGGATGCGCGGCGGTGTGGGCGTGGCGGCTTGCCACCGGACAGCGCCAC
>JALHHV010000167.1 GCA_022837365.1 Desulfovibrio sp.
TTTCACCACCTTGCCGTCCGGGTCCATCAGGGCCTTTACCGTGCCCACCTGGTCGCGCCCGATGCGGAAGGTGACGGAGCGCGGCGGCGGGGCGGCCTCGCCGTCCTTGCGGAAGATGGACAGGTCCAGCAGGCCCCCTTCAAGGTTGTCCAGCGCCGATCCGTGCACGGTGACGGCCTCGGGCACGCGGTCGCCGCCGTAGTGAAAGGTGTAGTCCGAGCCGGTGCGGTGGTCGCGGAAGCAGGCCAGGCGCAACGGGTCGAGCCACTGGTATTCCTCGCTGGGCGCGTCGTTGCGCAGCACCAGGAAGGGCATGCCGTGCTGCCCGAAGCGGTAACGGATGATGTCGCCCCCGGGCAGCACCACCGAATCGAGGGCCACCGGGACAAGCTGGCCTTGGGGGTGATGGGGCGCGCCTCCGGCGTCGGCATTTCCTCCATTTCCGTAATAGAACCACGTGCTGTTGCGCCCCTCTTCCGTGCACCGCAGGCTGCCGTCCGGGGCGTACATGTAGCGCGCCCGCCCGGCACGCACGAGGCGGCCCGCAGCGTCGTAGGCAAAGGCGCGCTCCGTCTCCATGGCCCGCAGCGCGTCGCGCGACATGCCGGGCAGCGGGGCCACCCGCGCCTCCGTGCGCTGGCCCGCCGCGTTGTAGGCGTAGCGTTCCGCCACCTGGCCGTCGCGGCGCACCTCGGTCAGGTGACCGCGCTCGTCGTGGGTGTAGTCGTAGCTGGTGATGTGCCCCCCGCAGTGTTCCTGTTTGGCGCGCAGTCTGCCCTCGGGCGTGAAGGCGCAGTGCACGCCCAGCACGGGCGGGATGTCGCCGGACGGGGTGGCGGCGGTACCGGTGGTGGTCCCGGGGCGGGAATCGGGCTCGTGGGGGGCGGGTGCGCCGGACGCGCCGCCCGCGCCGTACCCCAGCCCGGCGTGCGCTGCCCCGCCGGTCGGCGCCGGCCGTTCGTCGCGGGGCCGCTTGGCGAACACCACGTTGCGCAGGAAGTCTTCGGTGGACATGGCCCGGGGAGAACGCTGGGCAGGGGCGCGGCGGAACGTGCGCCCGCGAGTGGAGGCGGACATGGTATTTCCTTTGGTTGATGGTGGAAATGCCGCATCCGTAGCATGAAGGTTTCGGCCCGGCGCGGCCGCAGCGGGGTCGCACCGGGGTGGGAAGGCCGTCCGGAGGGGGTGCGGCCATGGCGTTACCCTGCCGCACCCCGCATGCCACCCCGGCATTACCCTGACGGAAGGCCCGTGCCGCAACAAGCGAGGGGAACCGGACAATTCCGGTTCCCCCCTCTCAGGACATCATGCCGGGCACGGCGCGTGGCGCGGGTCGCGCATCCGGCTGCCTTGGTGGCGCGCGCCCGTCACTGCCGACAGGCTGCACGTCCTGCGCGCCCCGTCCCGCACTCCCCGTTAGGCTGCGCGGGCCTGCCTACGCGTGGCGCACGCGGCCCAGGAATTCGCGCAGGCGCGGGTTCTTGGGCGCGCTGAAGAATTCGTCCGGCGGGCCTTCTTCCTGAATCCGCCCCTGGTCGATGAAGATCACCCGGTCGGCCACCTCGCGCGCAAAGCCCATTTCGTGGGTGACGATGACCATGGTCATGCCTTCCAGGGCCAGGGCGCGCATGACTTCCAGCACTTCGCCCACCAGTTCGGGGTCCAGGGCGCTGGTGGGCTCGTCGAACAGCAGCACCTTGGGCTGCATGGCCAGCGAGCGGGCAATGGCCACGCGCTGCTTCTGCCCGCCGGAAAGCTGGTCCGGGTAGGCGGCGGCCTTGTCGACCAGGCCCACCTTTTCCAGCAGGGCCAGGCCCAGCCGGTCGGCCTGGGCGCGGGGGGTGCGGCGCACGCGGATGGGGCCCAGGGTCACGTTGTCCAGCACGCTCATGTGCGGGAACAGGTTGAACTGCTGGAACACCATGCCCGCTTCGGTGCGCACGTAGTTGATGTTGGTGGCGGGGTCGTACAGGTCGTGCCCGTCCACGATGACCTTGCCGGAGGTGATCTCCTCCAGCCGGTTGATGCAGCGCAGCGCCGTGGACTTGCCCGAGCCGGACGGCCCGATGATCACCACCACCTCGCCGGGACAGACCGTAAGGTCGATGCCGCGCAGCACTTCGTTCTGGCCGAACCGCTTGTGCAGGTTGCGGATCTGGATCATGGGGGATTCACAGGTCTTCATCGCGGCATCCCCCTAGCGCCCGGAGCGAGCGTTGAGCCTGCGCTCGTACACCCGCAGCGCGCGGGCGATGCTCAGCGTCATCACCAGATACATCACGGCCACGGTCAGCCACACCTCGAAGGCGCGGAAGTTTACGGCGATGATCTCCTGCCCCTGCCGGGTCAGTTCGCCCACCCCGATGACCACCAGCAGCGAGGTGTCCTTCAGCGAGATGATGAACTGGTTGCCCAGCGGCGGAATCATGCGGCGGAAGGCCTGCGGCCACACCACGTACAGCAGGGCCTGCATGCGGGTAAGCCCGATGGAGCGGCCCGCCTCGGTCTGGCCCACGTCGATGGATTCGATGGCCCCGCGCACGATTTCGGCGATGTACGCCCCGGAATTGACCGCGATGGCGATGATGCCCGCCGTCACCGGCGGGATGCGCATGCCGGTGGCCAGCGGCAGGCCGAAATACAGGAACATCACCTGCACGATGAGCGGGGTGCCGCGGATGGCCTCCACGTAGATGTCGGCCACGGCGCGGGGCAGCCTGCCGCGCGCGGTCTTGGCGAGCCCGGCGGCGGTGCCCAGCAGAAAGCCGATGGCCAGCCCGCCCAGGGTGATGACGATGGTCAGGTGCACCCCGCCGAGCAGCAGGGGCACGCTTTCCCACATGACGCTTGCTTGAAAGTCCAGTGCCATGGAATGCCTTCGGGTGGGTCTCGCGGGGTGCGGGAACGGGCAAGGGGATGGCCATGCGGCCATCCCCGTCGCGTCCGTCCGAACGATTAAGGGGTGATCAAGGTGCGATCAAGGTGCGATCAAGGGGCGGCCACGGGGCCGGGATGCCCGCCGCCGTGGCCGCCGTCGGCAAATGGGGCGGGGGCTACTTGCCGGGGGCGTAGCCGAACCACTTGATGTACAGCTTTTCGTAGGTGCCGTCGGCCTTCACCTTCTTGAGGGCCTCGTTCACCTTGGCCACCAGCGGGCTGCCCTTGGGGAAGCCGATGCCGTACGACTGGCCCTGGTACAGCGGGCCGACGGTCTTCACCTTGCCCTTGCCGGCGGTCATGGCGAATTCCTTCACCACGGGCATGTCGAACACCACGGCGTCGGCGCCGCCGCTCATCAGTTCGAAGAACATGCCGTCGTTGTTGGGGAACAGCTTCACTTCCTTGGCGCTGGCGCTGGCCTTCACGAAGTCCACGGACGACGTGGCGGTCTTGGTGGCCACCACCTTGCCCTTCAGGTCTTCCACCGACTTGATGGCGGCGTCGCCTTCGCGCACCAGGATCATCAGGCCGGAATCGTAGTAGGGGTCGGAAAAGTCGATGACCTGCTGGCGCTCGGCCTTGATGGTGATGCCCGCGATGCCCACGTCGATGTTGCCGGTCTGCAGGCCGGGGATGATGCCGTTGAAGTCCATGGGCTGCAACTCGTACTCCACGCCCACGATCTTGGCGACGGCCTGCCACAGTTCGATGTCGAAGCCGGTGTACTTGCCGTCCTCGCCCTTGAACTCGAAGGGCTTGAAGTTGGTGTCGTGCGCGACGACGAGCTTCTTGGCCATGGCGGGGGCGCACAGCGCGGCCACCAGGGCAAGGCCGAGGGCGATCTGGATGAGACGCTTCATGTGGTTCCTCCGGTCTGTTGCGGCTGGTGCGCCGGTGCGCGCACGGCCCGTGATCCATCCGCGCGGCGTGCGCGCGAATCGATTAGGCATTGCAGAATCCGGGCGGGAAATCAAGGCTGGGCGGACGTGGCACGAGTTGGTGCGGGGCATGGCGCGGCCCGAGAAAGGGGCCGGAAGGGGCATCCTTTCCGGCCCGTGGGTTTCGGTGGCGCGGACGGCGGGACGCGGAGCGGCTACGCGGCGTTGCCCGTGGCGGCGGGCGCGGGGCAGGCGGGCCGGCCGGGCTCGCCATCGTCGAAGAAGGCGAGGCTGGCGGACGAGATGACCACGATCACCGAGCCCACGTTGTGGAACACCGAGGCCATCACCGGCGAGAGCAGGCCGTAGCCGCTGCCCAGGATGGACAGCGCGTTGAACAGCACGCCGAGGCCGATGTTGATCTTGATGAGCGAGATGGCCCGGCGCGAAAGGCGCACCAGGAAGGCACCAGGAAGGGCAGGCGGCCGATGTCGTCGTGGGTCAGGGCCACGTCGGCGGTTTCCAGCGCCACGTCGGTGCCCGCACCGCCCATGGCCACGCCCACGTCGGCCCCGGCCAGGGCGGGGGCGTCATTGATGCCGTCGCCCACGAAGATCACCGTGGCCCCGGACTGCTGCTGGGTGCGGATGGCGGACAACTTGTCGGCGGGCTTCAGCCCGGCGCGCCAGTAGTCTATGCCCGCCTGGGCCGCGATGCGCGCGGCGGCGGTTTCATGGTCGCCGGACAGCATGCCCGCGTGGGCAAGGCCTGCCGCCCGCAACCCGCTGACCGATGCGCGCGCGCCGGGCCGCAGGGTGTCGGTGACGGCCAGCAGACCGGCGGGGGCCGCGTCCACGCGCACCAGCAGGGCCGTGGCCCCGCGCGTCCGCAGGTCGGCCAGCGGCTGCACCAGACCGGGCGCGCGTTCGGAAAGTTCCGCTTCCACCCCGGCGGTAACGCCGCACACCTCCACGGCATGCCCGTCCACGGTGGCCCGCACGCCCACGCCCACCTCGGTGAAGGCGCCTTCGGCAGCAGCGGGGGGGATGGATCGTGCCTCGGCCCCGGCCACGATGGCCCGCGCGATGGGGTGGGTGCCGCCGCCTTCCGCACCGGCGGCCAGGGCCAGCAGCCGTTCTTCGGTCATGCCGGGCGCGGGGCAGGCAGGCTGGCCCGGCTCGCCATCGTCGAAAAAGGCCAGGCTGGCGGACGAAATGACCACGATCACCGACCCCACGTTGTGAAACACGGAGGCCATCACCGGCGAGAGCAGGCCATAGCCGCTGCCCAGGATGGACAGCGCGTTGAACAGCACGCCGAGGCCGATGTTGATCTTGATGAGCGAGATGGCCCGGCGCGAAAGGCGCACCAGGAAG
>JALHHV010000168.1 GCA_022837365.1 Desulfovibrio sp.
AGCACGAATCCCCCCGCTTCGGAACGGTACAGGGCCAGTTCCCACCAGTTGGGGGCTATGCCCATCCATTCACGGTCGTCCACCGTGGCCAGGTGTTCGCCGGTGAAGACGAGGTCTTCGCGTCCGTTACGGTGCAGTCTGATTTCCTGCATGGCGCCACTCCTGCGGTTTGAGGGTGGAGGGGGTGACCGCAAGCCCGCCGCGCCCCGGCATGATGCGGAACGCAAACGGGAGGAGAGAATCCTGCCGACAGCGTACACCAAAATGGACGCCCGTGTGAAATGATTTTCCGAAAAACCGCCACGGATTATCATCGATATCACGCACCCCCCACCAATGCCTTGGCAATCCACCTGGTTACGGAATATCATGCCATCATCGCCCGTCGGCGGGCAGCATCCCCAACCGTTGCCAGGAAGCACCATGCCCTTCACGCGCCCTTCGCACCGCCACCAGCCGTCCGGACCGCCCCGCCACCCCGTGCGCCGCGCGCTGGCGTGGACGGCGCGCGGCCTGGCTCTGCTGGTGCTGGGATACGTGCTGGCCGTGGCCGTGCTGGGCGCGGTGCCCCGGCCCACGGACAGGCTTTCGCTGCCTGCATGCTGCCTGGCCACCAGCGCCGCCCGCGTGATCGAGGCGGAACGGGACGGCCCGAATGCGCCGGTTGCATCGGACGCGCCGGTTGTGCCGGACCATCCACGTGATCAGCAACGGAGTGCATGCGGACATCGTGCTGCCCGCACAGGTGCAAGGGGAACCGGGGCTGGCGGAAGTGCTGGGACTGGACGGCGCGGCGGACGGCGCGCCCGCCCTGTCGCCCCATGCCCATCTGGCCGTCGGCTGGGGCGCGCGGGAATTCTACCTGACCACGCCCGCCTGGGACCAGGTGCGTCCCGGCGTGGCCCTGCGGGCGCTGGCCCTGGCCCCCGCCGTCCTGCACGTGGAGGTGATGCCGGGGCCGCCCCTGCCCGACGCGGATACCCGTACCCTGCACCTTACGCGGCAGGGCTACCGGAACCTGGTGGCCTTCGTGGCCGCCAGCCTGTCCCGCGACACGGCGGGGCGGCCCGTGCGCATCGCCGCCACGCAGCAGGGCAACGGCGCGGGCTACGGGCCGGGCAGCCTGTTCCTTGAAGCCACCGGCCGCTTCAGCCCCCTGCGCACCTGCAACACCTGGGCGGCCGAGGCGCTGGCCACCACCGGGGCGCGCACCCCGGTGTGGACGCCCCTGCCCCAATTCGTGCTGCACCACCTGCCCCCACCCTAAAACAAGGAGGCTATATGGCGAAAAAAGCTGATCTGCAGCCGTGGTTGCTGGATGCCCTTCAGCGTAGCGGTGGCAAGGGGACAATCCCGCAACTTTGCAAACTTGTATGGGAACTACATCGAGATGAGTTGGAAAGGTCCGGCAATCTCTTTTACACGTGGCAGTACGATATCCGCTGGGCCGCACAGAAGCTGAGAGATCAAGGAGTGCTTGAAGACATCACCAAGCTGCCCAAGGGCGTATGGGGATTGGCAGCGCCCAAGTAATCCCCCCCTAAAACGGCGACAGGCCGAAGGGACCGCCCCTTCGGCCTGCGACCACATGACTCGCCCAGGAGACAGGGCGTTGCCAACTTCGCATTGCGGACGTGCCGCGCGACGGCAGGGCCGCCGCGCGCACGTTCCGCCACGCAGGATTCCGGCACGCATTCGTGACGAACTCATGCGGCGAAGCGAATGCGCGACGTTCCCGACGCGGTGTACGGGCACCAGGGCGTCGGAAAGCATGGCGGATTCGCCTGCCGGGAAAGCCGGTGTGGAAGCGGAGGACGGCAGCCCGCGCGGGGCGGGCGTTGCCTTGGGGGCACGGTGGGTGTCCGGCGGCCCCCCGGCGCGGGGCGCGATCACGAAGGATCGGCCTGGCGGGCCGGGTCGCGGGCGGGAGCCGCCTGCGCGCTGGCGCGGGCGGTCGCATGCCGACCGGAGTCACGCGTGGCACTCTGTCCTTTTACCTGAGAGTTTCGCCACCCCGGTTCCCTGCGAGGACATGGGCGGTTTGCTCCTTCGGTGCTCCACTGGTGGAGGCTCTCCAGAGGCTCGTCGGGCAGCAGTCCTTTCGCCTGAAAGATTTACTTCGTCGGCGCCCCATGCCGTTTGCCGCCGGCTGGGGTCTCTCCTGCTGTCGTCATCCGAAACCAAGCGTGAATGGGGGTGTATCCGGTTGCCGGGGGAAACGCAAGCACTCTCGTAACACACTGGCATTCCCCGCAAAACATGCCGTTTACACAAACAGTCGCCGTCCGTTCCGCGCTACCCCGGCGTCAGCGGCCGCACCGCCAGCAGCCGTTCCTTCAGTTCCGCCGGGTCGGTGATGGGGGCCGAGCAGGCGTAGTTCTCGCACAGCCAGGCCGTGGCGCGGTCCTCCACCGGGGCGAGATGCGCGGTGAACGGCACCAGCGCGGCCAGGTCGCGCGCGTTGTCGCTTGTCCGCAGGTGCAGCACCGTGGTGGGGGCGTAGGTGCCGCGCACGGCGGCCAGCATGGCCTCGGTGTCCGGCTGGTCCGGCTCGCCCGCCACGATCACCGACCGCCCGCCGCTGAGCGCGAAGTCCACCCCGCACAGGAACATGGTGGACCCGATGGGGTGATGGCGCACCTGCGTGGCGAAGGCGCGCAGCACGCCCCGCGCCCGCTCGCCGTATTCCGGCCGCCCCAGCAGCAGCGAAAGGCGCAGCAGGTTGAACAGCGAGGCGGCGTTGCCCGAGGGCAGCGCGCCGTCGTGCCCTTCCTTGCGGCGCACCAGCAGGGCGTCGCCGTCGGCCGGGGTCATCCAGTAGCCGCCGCCCTCGGGGTCGTGGAAGAAGGTGTCCTGCACCTCCTGCAACCGCAGGGCGCGGCGCAGCCAGCGCACCTCGCCGGTGGCGCCGTACAGTTCGATGAGCCCCCAGATCATGAAGGCGTAGTCGTCCAGCAGGCCGGGAACGGCGGCCTCACCGTCGCGCCAGCGGTGCAGCAGACGCCCTTCCGGGGTGGACATGCGCGACAGCACGAAGTCCGCGGCCGCTGCGGCGGCCTCCGCCAGGTGCGGCGCATCGAAGGCCTGGGCGCAGCGCGACATGGCGGCGATGGCCAGGCCGTTCCAGTCGGCCAGCACCTTGTCGTCCAGGTGGGGGCGCGGCCGCCGCGCGCGCAGGTCGAACAGCGCGGCGCGGGCCGCCTCCAGGCGTTCCTCCACTTCGCGCTGGGGCAGGCCCAGGTCGCGCGCGAGTTCGCCGGGGGTGCGGGGCAGGTGCAGGACGTTGCGGCCGGTGCGGCTGCGGGTGGCCTCGTCCTCGTAGTTGCCGTAGGCCGTGCAGCCGAAGGCACGGGCCGCCAGGTCCGCGTCGGAAATATGGGCCGGGCCCGCATCGGAGACGGGGCCGTTCCCCACGCCATGCCCCACGTCACTCCCCACGACATTTCCCACATCGAGCGGGGCGCAGGCTTCCTCGATGTCCGCCAGGGTGAAGGTGTAGAACAGCCCTTCGCCGCGCGCGCCGTCCAGTTCGCTGTCGGCGTCCTCGGCGCTGTAGAAGGCCCCCTCGGGCGAGGTCAGGTCGCGCAGGACGTAGGCGGCGGTCTCTTCCGCCGTGCGGCGGAACTCGCCGTCGCCGGTGGCCAGCCACGCCTCGGCGTAGGCCAGCATCAGCATGGCCTGGTCGTAGAGCATCTTCTCGAAGTGGGGCAGCAGCCAGCGGGCGTCGGTGGAATAACGGTGAAAACCATAGCCCACGTGGTCGTGGATGCCGCCGCGCCGGATGGCCCGCAGGGTCTGCGCCGCCATGCGCAGGGCCTTGGCCCCCGCGGGCTCGGCCTGCGCCTGAGCGGGGACGGCCTGGGCCAACCCCGTCTGCCCGGCGGCGTAGCCGTTGCGGCGCGCCCAGCGCAGCAGGAACAGCAGGTTGTGCGGCGAAGGAAACTTGGGCGCCGCGCCGAAGCCGCCGTTGGCCTCGTCGAATTCCGAGGCCATGGCCTCGCAGGCGGCGTGCAGGGTGCCCGCGCCGGGCAGGCGGCCGTCGGCGGGCGGGCGCAGCATGGCCTCCGCATGGCGGCGCACGTGCTCCACGATGCTGTCCGCGGAATCCAGCACCTCGCCGCGCTTGTCGCGCCACACGGCCAGCACGCGCGGCACCAGGTCCATCAGCCCGATGCGGCCGGGCCGCGAATGCTTGGGCAGGTAGGTGGCGGCGAAGAAGGGCCGTCCGTCGGGCAGGGCGATGATGGTCAGCGGCCAGCCGCCGGTGCCGGTCAGCATCTGGCAGGCGGCCATGTAGGCGGCGTCGATGTCGGGGCGTTCCTCGCGGTCCACCTTGACGCACACGAAGGCGTCGTTGAGCAGGCGGGCCACCTCGTCGTCCTCGAACGACTCGTGCGCCATGACGTGGCACCAGTGGCAGGTGGAGTACCCGATGCTGACGAACAGCGGCCGGTCCTCGTCGCGGGCGCGTTGCAGGGCCTCGTCGCCCCACGGGTGCCAGTGCACGGGGTTGTCCGCGTGCTGGAGCAGGTACGGGCTCTTGGATTCGGACAGGCGGTTGGCCCGGGACGGATCGGAACCGGCGCCGGGGCCGGATGCGGCCGAACGGGCGGAAACGCCGGGCGTGTCGGACTTTCCGGAGAGGTCGGACATGGAATACCCCTTGCGGTGTCGCGGGCGGTGAACGGCCGTGACGGTGCACGGCCCCGGCACCGGGCCGCCCGCCGCACGGACGCCCCGCTCCCCTCCCGAAGGCGCACACTGGCCGGGTGTTCCATGGCCCGCAGCAGCAGGCCAATGCATGCACCCTACCTTATGCATGCCCTATCAGACTCGCGCCATGCGGGCAACGTGGCTGGACAAAAAGAAAAGGCCCGCAGCCGCGTGTGCCCCCCCGGATGTCCCCCCGATGTCCCCTCGTGCAACCCTTGCGGCACGGCGCTCCATCCTGTAAGTTTCCGCAACCTTCGGCCATGCTCTGACCGTGCGCCCGCCCTCCCTCCGGGCGCGAGGACCGCCATGCGGGTCTTCCCCCTGCGGCAACGCCTGTTGCTCCTCCTCGCCATCCTCTCGTCCCTGACGCTGGTCGCGCTGGGGACGTTCTCCTACGTGCGCGCCAAGAACATCATGCTGCACGGGGCCGAATCGGCCATAGCCCTGCAGGCCGACACCCTGGCCAACGCCATCGTCAGCCAGTACGCCGGGGAATACGCCCGCGCCGTGGCCGGCCTGCGCCAGGATCCGCGCGTGGCGGCCTGCCTTGCCGGACGCCCCTACGACCGGGAAGGGCTGCTGGCCAGCTGGTCCAGCTTCCTGCGGCTGCGCTCCGAGGCGTTCTTCGTCTATTTCGCAGACCTGTCGGGGCGCGTCCATGCCATCCAGCCCCTGCGCGAACTGCCGCCCGACTTCGACGCCCGCACGCGCCCATGGTTCCGCAGGGCCATGGAACACCCCGGCGTGGTGGGCTGGTCCGACCCGTACACCGAATTCATCACCGGCAAGACCGTGGTCAGCACCGTGGCCACCGTGGACGCCCCGGCGGGCGGCAAGCCCCTGGGCGTGCTTGGCCTGGACATTACCGCCGACGGGCTGCGGAACATCCTGTCCGGCGTGGCCCTGCCCTCGGGCAGCGGCCTGCTGGTGCTCACCGCCGACGGACGGCCGGTCACCGCCACCGGGCTGGGGGCCGCGCTGGCCGACCGCGTGGACGCCACCCCCCTGCGCAACCTGGCGCGCGGCACCCACACCGCCCACGCGCCCCCCGGAAACGGTCACGCCATGGGCGGCACCATCGGCGACAACGCGGGCAACGGGGCCACCTACCTGGACGTGGACGGCGAGCGGGTGCTGGCCGCCGTGCGCGCCGTGCCCGGCCCCGGCTGGCGGCTGGTGCTGCTGGTGCCGCAGGAGGAACTGCTGCGCGCCGTGGCCCCCATCCGCTACGGCACCGTCCTCGCCATCGGCGGCATGCTCACCCTGTTCGCCGTGCTGTTCGCCACGGCCACCGTGGGGGCGTCCGGCCGGGTGGGCCAGCTTGCCGAGTACATGCGCAGCGTGGCGCACGGCGACTTCACCGTGCGCAACCTGTTCTCCGGCCGCGACGAATTCGGCGCGCTGAACCGCCACCTGAACGAACTGGTCATGGCCCGCCGCGACGCGGAGGCCGCCCTACGCAACGCGGAGCGCCAGCACCGCGAACTGGTGGAAAACGCGCCCATCGGCATCTTCCGCACCACGTGGGACGGCACCATCCTGGTGCTGAACCAGCACGGGGCCGCGCTGCTGGGCTTCCGCGACGTGGCCCACGCCCGCGCCCTGCTGGACGATTCCGTCATCCCCCTGCACGTCGAGCCCATGGACCGCCAGGCCATGCTGGACGACCTGGCCGCCGGAGAGGTGGTGACCGGCCAGCGGCTGCGCTGGTACCGGCGCGGGGGCGAGACCATCTGGATATCGCTGTACGCCCGGCGCACCGGCACGGCCGGGGAGCCCGAGGTGGAAGGGTTCTTCCTGGACGTGACCGGACAGGTGGAAGACACCATGCGCCTGGAACAGCTGGCCACCACCGACGAGCTGACCGGCGTGTCCAACCGCCGCCACTTCATGGCCCGGCTGGAGGACGAGGCCACGCGCTCGCAACGCTACGGCCGCCCGCTCTCGGTGCTGTTGCTGGACGCCGACCACTTCAAGGCCGTCAACGACACCTGGGGGCACGAGGCGGGCGACATGGTGCTGCGCCACATCACCGACGTGATGGGGCTGTCCCTGCGCGAGAACGACCTCATCGGCCGCCTGGGGGGCGAGGAATTCGGCGTGCTGCTGCCGGAAACGGCGCTGGACCGCGCCCTGCGCACGGCGGAACGCATCCGCACCGCCGTGGAGGACGCTCCGGTGGCCGTGCGCGATGCCTGGGTGGGCTGCACCGTCAGCGTGGGTGCGGCGGAATACCGGGGCGCCAACGATTCGCTGGACGACCTGATCCGCCGCGCCGACCAGATGCTGATGCGCGCCAAGGAGGGCGGCCGCAACCGGGTGTGCGCCCCGCAAGCCACGCCCACCTGCCCGGACGGCGCGGGCAGGGATGGCACGTCCGGGAACGGGGCATCCGGAGACGGGGGAGACGGGACGGGGGCGGCCTGACCGCGCGAAACCGCCTGCCCGCCGCTACGCCACCACTTCCTCGGGGTAGATCGCCTCGAACCCCGCCTTGTACGCGGCAAAGCGCCCTTCGGCGATGGCCGCGCGCGCGCCGCGCACCACGTCCAGGAAATAGGTCAGGTTGTGCACCGAGTTCAGGCGGAAGGCCAGCAGTTCCTTGGCCACGTACAGATGGCGCAGGTAGGCGCGCGAGAAGGTGCGGCAGGCGTAGCAGCCGCACGCCGGGTCCAGCGGGCCGTCGTCCTCCGCGAATTCCCTGCGCTTGATGTTGATCTTGCCCAGCGAGGTGTACAGCGTGCCGTTGCGCGCGTTGCGGGTGGGCAGCACGCAGTCGAACATGTCCACCCCGGCGGCGATGCCGTTGACGATGTCCAGCGGCGTGCCCACGCCCATCAGGTAGCGCGGCTTGTCCGCGGGCAGCATGGGCGCGCAGTGGTACAGGATGTCCATCATCTCCGGCTTGGATTCGCCCACCGAAAGCCCGCCCAGCGCGAAGCCGTCGAAGTCGATCTGCGTCAGTTCCCCGATGGAGCGCTCGCGCAGGTCCTTGAAAAACCCGCCCTGGGTGATGCCGAACAGCAGGTTGCCCGCCGCGCCCCTGGGGTAGGCGTCGCGGCAGCGTTGCGCCCAGCGGGTGGTGAGGGCCAGCGACTTCTCGGTGTACGGCCGGTCGGCCCCATAGGGCACGCACTCGTCCAGCACCATCATGATGTCCGAGTTCAGGTTGCGCTGGATGGACACCACCTTCTCGGGGGTGAACAGGTGCTTCGACCCGTCGAGGTGCGAACGGAACTCCACCCCTTCCTCGGTGATCTTGCGCAAGGCCGACAGGCTGAACACCTGAAAGCCGCCGCTGTCCGTCAGGATGGGCTTCTTCCAGGCATTGAAGCCGTGCAGGCCGCTGCGCCGGGCCACCAGCTCGTCGCCGGGGCGCAGGTACAGGTGGTAGGTGTTGCCGAGGATGATCTCGGCCCCGATGGCGTCCAGGTCGTCGGGGGCCACTGCCTTCACGCTGCCCACCGTGCCCACGGGCATGAAGATGGGCGTGCGCACCGGGCCGTGGGCGGTGTGCAGCACGCCGGTGCGGGCCGCGCCGTCGGTGGCGTGGATGCGGAAGGTGCCGGGGGTTTCGGCAGGGGCCATGGCGGTGGAAATTTCGGTCTGGTTCGGCATGGCGCGCACCATAGCGGCGGGATGCGCGTTTGAAAAGGGGGAACGCACGGCC